>CAKKQB010000046.1:12363-20095 GCA_919901915.1 Omnitrophica bacterium GWA2_41_15 | reverse complement strand
ATAATTATAAAAAATCTTAATTTTTCTTATACTTAACTTCTAATACAGCCTTAGTTAAAACTACTGCTTCTCCCGCGGTTGGTTCTGTATCAGCTAAATCGCGGCTACTTACCAATTGCAAAGAGGTTTTACCCGCGAGATTAATATTTGAAAGGGGTAGGCTTAAAAGTATCCGCGGGTCTGGGCCAAGCGGTTTTTGGATTAAAACTTTATTTAAGAAAATAGTTTTTGCGTCCCAGTCTTCCGGACCTAATGTTGTTCCCCAGTCTGAAAGATATGCCTCCAATTCAAAATCTGAACCCCAGTTAGGTTGGGAGTATTTAAAAGCAGAGTCATAATTAATATAAAAGCATAAATTTACAGAAGTAATTTTCAAGCCGGCTAAGGAAGAAGTATCAAAACAGCAGTAAGAGCGATAAATATTATAAAATTGAGGAGAAAGAAGAGAACATAACTGGCCAACTACTTCGCCGGAACCAGAAGGATTCTTCGCGGCAGCTTCTTGCGCTTTTTTATAAGTAATTCCAAATTTATTGAGGTAATCTCTGTAAGAAGGATAGATTAAAAGTGTTGTGATCGTGGGGTCTTCCTTAGGGATGATTTCAAAGAATGAGATTTTTTCTTCGGCGGATATTTCCTTGATATCTTTGGCATTTATGATAATTGTGTGGCTGCCTAAATCTAAATTAGAGTCGGGTGTATAGGAAATTGTGATATCCGAGCCGCCGGAAACAGGATTAATCAGGGGTTTGACGGAATCTCCGTCTAAGGTTAAAGAAATAGAGGAAAGGTCGATGTTTATTTTTTTGGATGAATATATTCTCGCGGTAATTTCCGGCTGTAGTTGAGTAGTTGTTCCTACCGGTAAGACGTTACTGATAACAGGTTTGTTCTCTGTGATTTCGATCTGGATAATTTGTGGAGATGAGGAAATTCCTGCCGGATTAATAATTTTAAGGGTTATTTCATAAATGCCCGGTTCAGAAAGCTCTATTTTTTCATCAAATTCAGCAACCGGGGAATCCTGGGCCTTGGGAATCCAGAGGTCTGAAGGTCTAAGAGAACCGGAGCAAGCGAATGATGTAGGGGTATTCCCTGAAGCAGAGACGTCCCCTTTTTTTGTGATGTTTATGGTTAGCTGACTACTTGCCGGCAAGTAGTCTTTATTGACCGTGCCTTTAATTTGAAGGTAATTTCCGGAAATTTCATTGGAAGTGACAGCTGAAGTAATTTTGAATTCAGGGACAGTAGAGTCGAGAAATTTAAGGATTGGGTTGTCCCCTGCTGTTGAAAGAGCAACTTCGTTTGTGTGAAAGGCGGTAATCTTTATCGGGTCTTGCGCGAAGGTAATTCGATCTATTCCTAATTGACTATTTCTGCTTATAACCCCATCTCCGCCATAGTAGTTTCTAAAATAGAAAACATTAAGAAGATGCCCGATAATCCCGTATATGCCGTAATATTGCGTATCTGAAGGCCGGGAGCGATTATTCAGCGTCTTTAAAAAATCGCTTTTCGGAAGCATGTCTCTAATTCCTTCTGAAAGTTCAATGCCGGGTGACCAAAAAACCTTAACAAAGCTATCAATATTGTTTCTAAAGGCAAAGGATATTATGACAAATTGCGGGTTTATTATTGAGCCGAATTTATAAGTAGTAATTATGTTTTTGTTAGTAGCGGCTACGGGAGAGCCTAGGTTAGGTACGCCGATTAGTATAAGTTTATCCGTTGTCTTGCTGGGATATTTAGGGTTAGTCAGAAATTCGCGCGCTGACAAGCCGCCCATTGAATAAGAGACAAGATTTAATTTGTTCGTATAAGAACCGTATTTATTATTAGAGAGTAGCTCCCCTATCTTTTTTTTAAGATTATCAGCCCAGCCGTCTTTGCCGTTAGGGCAGGTGTCAATGGAACCACTTTTATCCGGGAAATCTATAGTTTCTAAAAAAGCGCCAACAAGCTGGTATTGAGAGAATAACCCGGATAATTTTGAAATCGTGGTTTCCCACACAGCAGAACTGCTGCTGATTCCGTGCAGAAAAAGTACTGGTTTTGGTTTATATGCCCTTGGGTCGTCCCATTTATCAAGGATGCCTGCGGAACAGGTTTTGGAAAATAATAATGTCAGCCCGAAAATAAATAAAAATAAAAAACTAGATTTTCTTTTTGTCATTTTTGAAGGTGTTCGGTAATATTTTCTTTTTTAACTAAGTCTCCATTTTCAAAGCATTCCCTCGTATTAGGTTTACCGTCAAAATCCGTGTCTATTTCAATTTTTGTGGATTGGTCATTATGATATACCCATTTATCAATTTTTCCATCATGGTTTGTATCAATTGTATTTTCATAAGGCGAGGTTCTGGCTGTCCACCTTAAAATAATCCCTAAAGAAAAAGCTCCGATGCAAAAACCACCTAATAATAAGAGGCAAAAAATAATCCAATAAACAAGCTTGTTTTCAATAACTCGTTTAAAAATAAAATAAGAAAGTCCTCCCCATGCAAACGCCTCTAAAAAGCCGACAGGACAAAATATGATGTTAAAAGCCAAAAATATAAACGAAAATGTATTATTATACATGCTCGGCATAAACAACAAAATCAAAAATCCTAAAAACGTCGCGATCCCCACAAGATAGGCAGATATTTTTATTAGTTTGTTATTTTCCATATTTTTTTCGTATTCAGGGTGGGACTTGCCCCACCCTTACGTGATCTTACTGTTTTTTCGGATCAAAATCTAAATTAGTTAATCCGGTGTTTGTCTGGATATTACTGTAACTTAAAATTACGACGAGGTCCCCTGCTGTTAAATTAGGAGTTTTCTTAATTTTAGATGCTAGCCACGCGCCATTAACCATTTGCTTGCTTTCCGTTACCTCTATGGCTTGAGGAAGCTCGTCGTTTTTATAATGCGTTATTTTAGTCAGAAGGCCTTTATTGTAGTCAACGCAGAGCTCTAATTTTGAATATAAATTACTCGGTTCTTTGGGAACCGCGTCAAAGCAGATAATCATATTTAAAAAATCCGTTTCGATATTGTTTTTTGTAACGGTATGATTACTTAGAAAACCTGCTTGATTATAATATAAATCCGTTTGGTTAAATTGAGTAGAATCAATGCCGGCTTCAGCTAAAAGGTTGACTTCTTGCGTAGTCTTGTTTACCGGGTCAATCAGATACATATTTGAGCCGTTAATTATAATCGCGTCTATTTTTATTGTTTTGGCTGAATTTGAATAGGTTTCAGTTTTTTCCTTGTTGGGCGCTTTGAAGTAATAGCGGCAGTATTGGGTCTCTTCGAGAGGTTTGCCGTTTAAAGTTGAGGATACGCTCATATCCGCTGTAAAGTCGGAAATCTTGGCGTGGTTTTCTGCTGCTTTCTGAAGCGCTTCTTCAACCGTAGGATTAATGATGTGAAGAGTAATGGTTTTTGAGGCGGTTTTACCGGTGGTATTCCGGATATCACAAGTAACGCTTACCGCGCTTGTATCAGAATCTTTGGTTTGCCATAAATAGGTATTTAAGTTTGACCACGGTTGTTGGACGGCGCCGCCGAGAGAGAATTGATATTCTAAGGAGTCAGCGCCTGAATAAAGGGAATTTATTTTAATGGTTATTTTGGCTCCAGATAAGAAGGTGGAGTTATCTGGCGGCTCAATAGAAGCTATCTGGGGCGGCTGGCCAGTTATTTCCCAGCTTCCCGTTTTAACCCAGTTACTGGAAGCGTTCGCGTTGTCTTTTACGTAGAGATAAGTATTTTTCGCTCCCTGAAAGGCGCTCTTAAAGGTAACTGCCCATGTAATAGTTAAGGTAGCGTTACTTCCTGAAATCACAGTTTTTGAGCAGTCTAATTTAGCGTAGGAATTTTCGATAATCTTGGTGCTTCCGGGGGTAAAACTGCCTAACCATTTGCTGTCCGCGTTATCTCTTAAGCAAAGTTTATTGGTTTTGCGGTTATAAGAGCCGTAAAAACAATTTTTGTTGTTTGTTTTATCATTAATCAGAAGCAGTGCTTCTAAGATATCTTGCCAGCCATTATTGTCAGTGTAAGTGGCAGTAAAGAGGGCTGTTTCCGATGATGTTGACTGGCCGGAAGAAGGAATTATAGCGCCTGCTTGCGGAATTTGATTAGTTAAAGTGATGCTGTCGGAATACGCGGTTGACCAGTTTTCGGAATTATCTTTAAATTTGACGTAAACTTTTTTAGCGCCGCTACCAGAACTTAATATCCACTTTTTGGTAGTTTTGTAAAGTTCAGGGGTTGACCAGGTAAGGTTATCGTTAGAGAATTTCATTTGGGCTACGCCTGAGCTGGTATCCGTAGCCAGGAGATCTAAAATAACATTACTACTGTCAGTGGTTAAGGCGTTTTTATTTATTTTGATTGAGCCAGTGGGCGGCTGAATGTCTTTAGTGGTAAAAGTAAAGTCGTCCGATATGATTTGGTTACCCGCGGAATCTTTAGAGATAACGCGGTAGTGATAAAGGGTGTAAGCTCTAAGGTTATTGAGAGTTATTTTTCGAGAGCTGGCAGGTGATTTAGGCAAAGGGCTTTTAAGGCCATAAGCAGTGGTTTGCCCGTATTCAATTTGAGTAAAGGTTTGTTCGTTAGTAACCCATGATATTATGGCGCTCTTAGCGTCAATCTTAGAAATAGTTATACCAGAGATTATGGGCGCGATTGTGTCTAAAATAATACTGCCGAAATATGCGGTTGAAGAGTTTCCGGATTTATCTTTAAATTTGACTGAAACTTTTTTGGCGCCGTTGTCAGGAGTTAAAACCCATTCCTTGGTAGCTTTGTAAGGTTCGAGGGTTGACCAGGTAAGATTGTCATTAGAGAATTCCATTTGGCCTACGCCTGAACCAGTATCTTTAGCAGAGAGGGTTAAGGTAATATTAACGTTGTTAGTGGAAGATACGCCTTTATTTATCTTAATAGAGCCCGTAGGCGGCTTGGTATCCGGAACAGCGGCAAAAGCAAAATTTAAAGCAAGGCAGAAAAATAAAGCGCTGAATGTAATTATTTTCATAGTTTTTTTCTTTGTCATTCCGGCGGAAGGTCGAGCCCAGTTGGGCTCTGACACTTTCTCGGGCAATTTGGCCTCGCCCAGTTGGGCTCTGACACTTTCTCGGGCAATTTGGCCTCGCCCAGTTTGGGGGTTTCGTCTATTTTGTTAATTAGAAACAGGCACAGAAAGCTGGTTAATGCTGAGATAACTATCAGCCATTTCAATCCTATCAAAGGCAAGAGGTACGCCCCGGATAAATTACTGGTTACAAGAGCTAAATTGCTTACAGAGCAAAGCAAGGCAAATGAGGTGGCCTCGAGGCCGGGGATAGTGTTTCTGGCCATAAAATCCATAACCATCAAATATATAAACATTCCTATAAGTCTGTATAAAACATCATAGATGATTGCGGTGGCAGGAGTGTAATAAAGGTAACTTAAGGTAGTAAGGGCGCCCGCGAACACCGAGAAAAACAGCCATTTTTTTATTCGGATACGCGTGCTAAATTTATAATACAAGACCGACCCGATAACCGAAAAAACCATACTAATTGTGCCTAAAGCGCCAATCCAGATTTTGTCCCATTTAAAGGCATCTCTTTGGATAAAGAAAAGCGGGGTACCAAAAGACGGAGAATATTTATAGAGGAATATAAATAAGCATATAATAAGCAGTTTTTTATGGCTAAATAATTTTTTTAGATCTCCGGATAATGTTGTAGCGGGATTATTTAGGTGAGTCTTCTCTTCTTTGTAAAAGTGAGTGACAAGCCCCACTAGTATATAAATAGGGATTAAGCACATAAAGCCTGCACGGTATCCCCATTTTTCGGCAATCAGGCCTCCGGCAATACCGGTAAGCAGCCCTGATACAGAAAAAGAAATCCATTGAATACTTTGAATTTTGCCCGTGGCATTGCGGGCTTTTCCTTCCACGCACATAATTCCATCCACTGCCACATCCCTGAAAGCCGCGTTAGTTGAGGTTATAATTAATATGGTAATTAGGATAAAAAGCGGTAAGTGCGCTAACCCTAAAAATAAAACTAGGATTATGTCGATAGCAAGCGCTAGGAAAATCCAGATTTTTTTACTGAAAAAATTATCAATAACGTAACCTATGAGGGGTTTTACTAACCAGGCAAGGGTGATAATGCTACTTATGAGCATTATCTTTTCCGCGGGAAATTTCAGTGTTTCCTTAAAATAATAAAATAATCCTTGAGAAGGAAGGCTTTCTATTCCTTGCGTAAAATAAATCGCGCTGCTTAACGCGTAAATCCAAAATATTTTTTTATTCATAACCCGTAACTCTGCTTATCTATGGCTTCGGCCATAGATAAGCAGAACCATAGCCTTGCGGCAAAAGTATTTTTTAATTATTATTATTGTGTTTTTGTTGTTTTTTGTTCGGTTTTAGGCAGTTCGACCGCGTTTGCTACGGGAGATTCAACAGGAGTTTTTACTGGCCCTTTCGGTTGCTCTAGAAACTTGTTTATTACGGCTTCCTTCTCGATAGGCGCAAAGGGCCTTGTCTGCCGCATCAATGATTTACTCTGTTTTACAGATAACGCGGTAAGAATTAGGCAGGAAATAAAAAAACTTGTTGATAATACGGTAGTCGTGCGTGTAAGAAATTCGCTTGTTTTTGTGCCAAACATGGATTCTACGCCGGCAAAACTTTCTACCAAGCCGCTCCCTCTTCCTCTTTGAATTAGGACTACGCCAATTAACAATAAACAAATAATCATATGTAAAATAATCATAAATAACATAGTTTTATCTCCTTTGTTCGTCGCTCGTATTTCGTCGTGCGTGAAGCGTCGTGCGTCGTGCGCAATACGCAATACGCAATACGCATCATGCAATACGAAAACTCTTACTTTACCACTTCGCTTGCTTTTTTTATAATCTCGCTAAAAGATTCTGCTGATAAACTTGCTCCGCCAACTAAGGCTCCGTCAACATCGGGCTGTTTTAAAAGCTGAATTATATTATCCGGTTTTACGCTTCCTCCATATTGGATTCTTATAGCATCTGCTGTATCTTTATTATACATCTTAATTAACAAATCCCTAATATATTTTTGCGCTTCTTGTGCTTGTTCAGGGGTGGCTGTTTTTCCTGTGCCGATAGCCCAAACCGGTTCATAGGCAATAACTATTTTCAGCATCTCTTCTTTGCTTATATCTTTTAGGCCATTTGTTATGTGGTCATCCAAAACCTTAAAAGTAAGATTTTTTTCTTTTTCGTTTAAAGTTTCTCCTACGCAAACAATCGGCGTTAAAGAGTGTTTTAAGACGGCCTTAATTTTTTTATTTACTGATTCGTTAGTTTCGCCAAAATATTGCCGTCGTTCCGAATGCCCGATAATTACAAATTTGCATCCGGCGTCTTTTAACATTTTAGGAGAGATTTCGCCTGTAAAAGCTCCTTCATCAAGCCAGTAGGTATCTTGAGCGCCTATAAATATATTGCTTGTTTCCAGCGCGTCAGCCAGATAGGTAAGTAAGGTATAAGGAGGGCAAAGGACAATATCTATATTTTCTATTTTGTAGAGCTCTCTTCTTAAGGCAACCGCTAGCTCCTGGCCATCAGAGAGAGTTTTATACATCTTCCAATTTCCCGCGATAATCGTTTTTCTCATATGCGTTTATCTGATTCTGTAGGGGCGCGATTTATCGCGCCCGCCGGTATTTATTTTCGGGTCGGATGAATC
>CAKKQB010000046.1:0-12263 GCA_919901915.1 Omnitrophica bacterium GWA2_41_15 | reverse complement strand
TTTCGGGTCGGATGAATCCGACCCCTACAGAAGGTTTTTCAGTATTAATTATTTCTCCGCCAAAGCCGCGATGCCGGGCAGGGTTTTTCCCTCTAGGAACTCTAAGCTTGCTCCGCCGCCGGTTGAGATGTGCGTCATTTTGTCTTCTAATTTGAATTTTGCCACTGCCGCCGCTGTATCGCCGCCGCCGATAATGGATACACATTTGGCTTGGGTTAAAGAAGACAGCGTGCTGATAAACTTGGCAATTTCTTCGGTTCCTTTGCTAAACGCGTCCATTTCAAAGATACCTAATGGCCCGTTCCAGACAATAGTTTTGGCAGATTTTAATTTATCTTTAAATAGCGTGATTGTTTTTGGCCCGATATCTACCGCGATTTTTCCTTCCGGAATAATTTCTCCCGCAATTTCTGCTTGAGCATCCGCGGCAACATTACTTACCACGATATGGTCTATAGGAAGCAGTATCTCTTTTTTTAATTGAATCGCTTTTTCTAAAATATTTTTTGCCAGATCTATCTTCTCTTTTTCTAGTTTTGAATTTCCTATTTGTTTTCCCTGGGCCTTTAGAAATGTATAGGCCATGCCGCCGCCAATAATAATGCAGTCGCACTTAGGCAGTAAATTTTCAATTACGCCAAGTTTATCTGAAACCTTAGCGCCGCCTAATATAACCACAAATGGTTTTTCGGGGTTTGTTAGCGCGTCCCCTAAATATTTAATCTCTTTTTCTAAAAGAAATCCTGACACTGCCTCAAGATAATGGGTAACCCCCTCTGTGGAAGCGTGAGCGCGATGGGCTGTGCCAAAAGCGTCATTAACATATATATCAGCCAAAGAGGAAAGTTCTTTAGAGAAATTGGCGTCATTTGCCCCTTCTTCGGGATGATACCTTAAATTCTCTAAAAGAATGATTCTTTCTTTTGAAGAAGCAACTGCTTTTTTTACATCATCTCCCACGCAATCATTTAAGAAATTTACCTGTTCGCCTAAGAGCTCTTCTAACCTTTGCGCCACGGGCTTTAGGCTGTATTTATCAATCACCTTGCCGTCCGGCCTGCCTAAATGACTCATCAGGACAAGCTTTTTAGCGCCATTTTCTAATATATATTTTATTGTAGGGATAGTCGCCCTTATACGCGTATCGTCAGTGATATTTAAGTTCGCGTCCTGGGGAACATTAAAATCCTCCCGCATTAAAACGACCTTATTTCTTAGCTCAACATCTTTAATAGTTAATTTTGCCATTTAAACCTCCTAAAATTAGTAATATATAACAAGTTTCTCTTTTTGTCAAAGAAATTTTTGTTTCTATTTCAGTTATTTCGGAATCTAGTAGAGACGAGGCAATCAGACTGTGTCATAATTAAGAAAAACCGTCATTCCGGAATGCTTTAATCCGGAATCCAGGCGGATGAAAATTACTGGACCCCGGCTTTCGCCGGGGTGACAAAATACCGTAAAAATGTTATAAGGAAAAGTATTCATCAATGTCATTCCGGAATGCTTTAATCCGGAATCCAGGAAATATTATTAACTTGGATTCCGGATTCCGCCGGAATGACGCCAAAACCGAATTACGACACAGTCTCAATGCCTCGTCTCTACACGGTGGAGCGGCTTGAAGCAGCGGTTAGTCCAAGCACGACCCAAAAGAGGAAACTTAGCTGAAGAGAATACAGGTGGACATCAAAAAAGCTGTGTATTAAGAATCCTAATAAGCCGGCAGTTAGGCCGGTTAAAAGAAAAAAGTTTAGAGATGAGGGTATTTTTAAGGTTACTTTGATACTTTTATAGATAACATACCCAGTAAATAAAATAAAACTTAATAACGAAAAAATCCCAGATTCAGCCCAAATCTGAAGAAAACAATTATGCGCGTAATAAACGCCAAATCCATTTACATAATGATTGCAATAATCCATAAATGTCCCCACTCCTTTACCCAGAAAAGGATTCTCTTTGATCATGTTCCAGGCGCCTCGGGTAAGAATAAATCTATTACTGTCCTGTCTATTATGGAGAAAAAATAAAGCAAACGCTATCAGCGGAATACAAAAAATAAAAAAGGAAAAAAACATAATTCTGGACCACTTTTTTACGCGGTGGTAAGTAGTTATTAAAATTACAAAAAATAGGCCCGATATAAGCCCTACCCAAGCGCCCCGGCAGTTGGTCCATAAAGAAGAGGCGATAAGCATAATAGTAACTAAAACAAGAAGTAATTGGACAGCAATTTGCTTGCGCTTCCATAAGACAAAACTTAGGATAATAGGTATAACGCTTGTTAAATACGCCGCCAAGCCATTTTGATTCTCAAAAGGCCCTGTGACAGAAAGGCCGACTAGGGGCCTTCCCCGTAAGAGCTCCCTGCCAAAAAACTTTTGCGAAAAAACTGAAAATCCGACTAACGTCGCGCTGAATAAAAGAAACAACAATGCCTTAGTGATACGCCTGGTATCTGTGAACGTGTCTAAAATTATCCAAAGAAGCAGAAACCCTCGCCCCCATTTTATTAAAAGAGCGTTTAGGCTTTTGGTAAAAAACGGCCCGCTGTTAAATAACGACAAGGCCATAAAGATAAAAAAAAGCGAAAGAAAGAAAAACAAAATTTTATTGGATTTTATACTGTTAAAATCCGCCGATAATGTTTTTTTAAATAAAAATAACGCGATCGCGATACCGGCAAAAATATTAAGCGCGGCAATAGAGGTAGGGATAAAAAATATAATTCCGTAAACAGAATATTCGATTGCTATATCTAAAAATTTTAATATTTTTAATTTCACTTGAAAATCTCCACAACTACATAATCCCTGCGTGTTACCGCGTAGGGGTGGGCTTGCCCACCCTTTCATAGTGATATTATTTCTCGCATTTTCCTAATTAGGTTTGCCTCATCCGTTACGTCTGCTGTTTTTTCCAGTTCCCGTATCAGGCGCCTTAATATGAGTGGGTCAAAATAATCTGATTGCGCGATATAGATTTTATCCGTTTTAGTAGCCTTATCCTTTTCGCTATTCAGCAGTGTTTCCTCGAAAAGCTTTTCCCCGGGACGCAGGCCAATAAATTTTATCTTTATATCCTCATCATATTTTAGGCCGTAAAGGGTAATCAGCTCTTTCGCCAAATCCAATATTTTAATTTGCTCTCCCATATCCAAAATAAATATTTCTCCCGCGTTTCCCATAGCCCCTGCCTGCAGTACAAGCTGGCTTGCTTCACGGACACTCATAAAATACCTTTTTACTTCAGGGCTCGTTAATGTTATTGGGCCGCCTTCTTCAATTTGCTTCTTAAACAAAGGAACTACGCTTCCGTCTGAACCTAAGACATTTCCAAATCTAACAGCCATAAATTTAGTCTTACTCATTTTAGCTTTAGACTGCAAGATCATCTCGGAGATTCTTTTAGTGATACCCATCACACTCGTAGGATTAACCGCTTTATCAGTAGAAATAAGAATAAATCTTTCTATCTTGTAGTGATGGCTGGCATAAATGAGGTTGCGGCTTCCAATGATATTATTTTTTATTGCTGCCGCGGGATTTTCTTCCATAAGCGGAACATGTTTATGGGCTGCCGCGTGAAATATAACCTGCGGCTTATAAAGTGAAAATACGCGCTTTAGCAGGCCTACATCTTTTATATCCCCGATTATTGTCCTAAACTTGATACGCGGGTGTTTTGTCAGGAATTCAATGCCTAAGAAATAAACATTGTTCTCATTATGGTCAAATAAGATTATTTCTTTAGGATTGAAGTTAACTATCTGCCGGCAGAGAGCCGAGCCTATTGAACCGCCCGCGCCTGTGATTAAAACTATTTTTTCATTTAAATAACCGCCTATTTCTTTTTCATTTACATTTGCCGTCTCCCTGCCCAGGAGGTCTTCAGGCCTTATGTCTCTGGGCTTAACCTCTAAATCTCCATTCAATATTTTCTGCAAACCTGGAACTATTCGTATCTTAACGGAAGGTATCTGGCAATGCGAGAGAATATTTCTGATCACTTCTCCTTTAGCAGAGGGAATAGCGATAATAATTTCATCAATTCCGTATTTTTCAACAACTGACGCTATGTCGCTGCAGCTCCCCAGAATCTTTATTCCCTGAATGCGCAGATTCTTTTTATTTGGGCTGTCATCAATAAAACCTATTACTTCTATATTTGTCTTAGGATTATTGCGCGCTTCTCTTAATACTAAAACACCCGCTTCCCCTGCTCCTATGATAAGAACCTTTTTGGGTCTATTCTCTGAAATTGGCCGGAATTTCTCCCTGAACAGCCGGGTGAAAAAACGAACTCCCGCCACTAAATAAAAACTTAAGATATAATCCAGGATAAAAACTGAACGCGGAAAACCAGCAAGGGTATGGATAAAAGCAATCCACGCGATAAATCCTATTAGAGCTAAAGTATGCGCCTTGATTATTCTCCAGATATCATCTACGCTGGCATACCTCCATAAACCGGAAAAAAGCCCATGGTATTTGAAAATAATCATTTTAATGCAGATAAGGACAGGAAGAGTCTTAATGATTATCTGCCAATAATTACTGTCAATTTTAAAATCTAACCGTAAATAGAAAGCAAGTATATAGGCGCATATTATCAAAACTAAATGAACAGCCACAATAATTAAGCGCCGGAATTTAAGGATCAATAATTTTACGTTCATAGTTTTTAATTATAACAAAATAAATGAATTAGACAACGATTTTTTAATGCTGGACGCCTTCTTTTTTAAGAACTTTTATCGCGGTCAAAAGGAGGATATAAAGATCAAAGGCAAAAGAGCGGTGATTAAGGTAGTGTTCATCAAAAGAGACTTTTACAGGAATCGGTAAGTCATCTCTGCCGTTTACTTGCGCCCAACCGGTAACTCCGGGAATCAGGGTATGGATATTTTTCCTGGTTCGTAATGCTATAAGATCGTCCTGATTAAACAACGCCGGGCGCGGCCCGACAAAACTCATATTACCTTTTAAGACATTAAATAACTGTGGCAATTCGTCTAAACTGTATTTGCGTAAAAATTCTCCGCAGGGAATCAAATAATCTTTAGGACTCCTCATTAAGTGAGTGGCTACTTGAGGAGTATTTAATTTCATAGTTCTGAATTTGGCCATTTTGAAAATAGCATTATTCGCGCCAACGCGATTCGTCCAAAAAATAGCCGGCCCTTTAGACATTAGTTTAATCAATGAGATAATAACTAACATCGGGATACTAAGTAGCACTATCAAAACAAAAGCAAAAATTAAATCAAAAATCCGTTTTACCATCGCTGCCATCGGACAAAAAAGGTGACTGTCACGCCTTTTATGACTGTCACCTTTCCCCTTTTTTTAATTACGCAATTAACTTTGCGATTGGAATCTCCAGAAACTCCTCAAGCCCTATTCCGCCGCATCCAACAATAAGTGTTTTGGCGCGCGGATAATGTTTTTTGAACATAAGCAATCCCCGCGTATCCATCTTCTTCTGCCCGCTTTTAACCTCAATAGCAGTTATAGCGCTGCCTTTACGTAAAATAAAATCAACCTCATTATTACCTTCACGCCAATAATATACTTCAACCCCCCCAAAAATACCTTTGTTCAACAAATCAGCCCCAACACTACTTTCCGCAAGCCTTCCCCATTTAGCAGGATCATTTCTCCATTCTTTAAAAGACTCACCGGATAAGGCGCTAATAAGCCCGGTATTCAAAGGGAGCCATTTAGGGCTCGAATTTCGCAGGCGCAACGCGTTGCCTGACCATTTTTGCAAGCCCTGAATAAGAAAAGCGCCCTCCAAAAGCCTCTGATAATGCGCCAAGGTTACTGTATTGCCCGCGTCCTGTAATTGCCCTAAAATCTTCTGATATGATAAAACTTGCCCCCCATATTCACACGCCAAAACAAATAACTGCCTTAATAAAACCGGTTTCTCTACGCGATTCAAAAGAAGTATATCTTTGGATAAAGCTGTTTCGATTAAAGAATCACATATATACTGTCTCCAGCGGTTTTCGTTTCCAATTAAAGAGGCGGAAGCTGGATACCCGCCGAAATAGATATATTGATCGATAGACCAGCCAAAACAATTCTTCATTTCTAGCCATGACCAGTGTGGAAAGCGCACTAATTCAAACCTTCCCGCCAAACTCTCACTTAAACCTTTTTGAATAAGAAGAGATGAAGAACCTAACAACACAACATGTATATTCTTGCCCGATCGCCCATCTTCATCCCATAAACGCTTAATCTCGCTGGACCAATACGCCACTTTCTGTATTTCATCTAAAACAAGGATAACCCTATTTTTTCCTTCCGCTTTTATTCGCGCTAATTCCCATTGGTTAGATATCCACTGAGTACTCGGCGGCGCAGGCAGGTCTGCCGCGGCGTAATAAAAAGGCACCCGGCAAGAATTGAGGACTTGTTGAATAGCCGTTGTCTTGCCAACCTGGCGCGGCCCCAGAATAACCTGGATAAAACGCCTTTTTTCTTTAAGCCGGATCTTGATTGTTTCAACCATTGGCCTTTCATGCATACCAATACCTCCATAAATTACTCAAGCTAATGAGTAATTTTACTCATATATCACGTTATTGTCAAGAGATTTCTCTAAAAATCATACGGAAGTCATAAACGTAACCGTCTCCCTAACCCCCTCTTCCATCGTCCACGGCACCTTCCAACCAAGCAAAATCCTGATTTTACTACTATCAACAACAAGCGACCCGGTCAATTTCTCCAATTCTTCGCTCTTACCCACAATCCTGCACAACGCCCTTAGAATACAAGGATGCAAATAAAAAAGGTGACTATCGCCTTTTTTACCTTTTTTCCCCATCGCGCAAGCAAGCATCTTTATCAAATCCGGAGTAGACACATCCTCTCCATCGCTTACCATAAAAGTCTCGCCTACAGCCAGCGGATGAGTAATACAAATACTAATAGTGTCCACCAAATTGCCGACGTAAAGAAAGCTGCGGTCGAGCCCAGCTGGGCTCTGACACTTCCTCGGGCATTCCGCCCTCGGTCGCCGGTTATTAATTCCCTTAAACGGTAACGGTAAACCGCAAGTATTTTTTCACACTTATTGATTTCCATCAAATAATCCTTTTTTTATTTTCTGCCCTATGCCCCTAACTAACATTTTTATAAGCACCCTCACAATCCTTTTGGCTGCCTTTCCATCACCATATAGATTAATCGCTTTTGACATTAACGAGGGATTAGCAATTTCCCTCGACGCCTTTTTGACTTTACGTATTCGTTACTGCCAACCTTCTTAATAGGAAAAAGAGCCGCGTCTGTTCTGCTCTCTGCGATAACAATCCCGAATATTTTAGACAAGTTCTTATCTTTAATGATATTTGATTTTCGCGGCGGTGAGGCTACTTTCAGATGCGCCCTGCTCATCAGTTCCATATGATCGACATTTCTCAGTTTAAATAAAAGCTCAGGTTCATGATCCAAACGATGGCCAACTCCGTACAGCACAGCTGCGATATGCTTACACATATTAGCCCAATCAGGGCAAGAACAGGAAAAAACCATTTCTTTTGGTTTTGGGAAAAGGCCGCGGTCCCGATCAATCATAGTTTTCATAACACCCGAAGAAAGCCTGCCCTGCAGTAATTCAATCACGGAATCAATACGCCCGGAGCAGTAGTTTCTAATCGCAGCCCATTTCTTGCGATCAAGCTGTTTGATAGTAATTTTAACGTTATACAGTGATGCCCCTTGAACAAGGGCTTCAATTTTGGCGGCATCTATATCAAGATGGATCACTGAACCATTGCGAACGTACATTTTCCCTCTGGGAAGGCGGTTCTCGAAATCACTAAATAATTCCAGATGCCGGCACCAGGCCTTACCCCAGAAAGTATCCGAAATAACCCTTCCTTCCAGATTAATCGGCATAACTTTCTTGCCTTTTTTTATCAGCTTGGCCGCGGCCTTCGCTGCCTTGTGCTGTCGTTGCGCAACCGTTACATATGGACGCCATCCCCTGCCATACATATTTCCCCCTCCTATGTTAGTTAGTTAATTTTCGCTGACTGCCGACTTTATGTCTAATGAAACCATTTTTAGCAACTCATCATTCGGCAACTCGGTTAATAAAACGCTGTCCCCTCCCTCAAGAATCTCCTTTGACATAGTTTGTTTTGATTCTATGAGCGCATCAATCTTTTCTTCAAGTGTCCCTTTGCAGATAAACTTGTGCACCAATACATTCTTTTTCTGTCCGATTCGAAAAGCCCGGTCAGTAGCCTGATTTTCAACCGCCGGGTTCCACCAGCGGTCGAAATGAATGACATGAGAAGCGGCTGTCAAATTAAGGCCTGTGCCTCCAGCTTTAAGCGACAAAACAAAATAGGGCGGCCCATCTTCCTTCTGAAAAGATTCAACCATTGCAAAGCGCTTTTTGACCTGCGTTTCACCGTGAAGAACAAGGCCATACCTGCCAAAAATCAATTGCAGGAAATCGGATAAAGGCTGGGTTATCTCTTTAAATTGGGTAAAAACCAGAACCTTTTCCTGTTTTTCGGAAATGATCTCGCAGATTTCTTTAAGGCGCCTGAACTTGCCGCTGTCAGAACCAGCAAACTTCCCATCTTTAACAAACTGCGAGGGATGGTTGCATATTTGCTTAAAGCGCATCAAATATGAAAGAATGACTCCACGCCGTTTGATTCCCTCAACATTTTGGATATCTTGCGCTAATGATTCCACTGATGCCTGATACAAAGCAGCCTGCCCCTTAGAGAGCAAACAATATGTCTTTATCTCTGTCTTGTCCGGCAGGTCGCTGATAACGGTCTTATCGGTTTTAAGGCGCCGTAACACATAAGGCCGCACTAAATTCCGCAAACCAGCATAAGAACCTTCCCCGCTGTTGATTCCTTGTTTCATAAAACCTTCAAACTCCTTAAGGGAACCTAACAGACCCGGGGAGACGAAATCAAAAAGCGACCAGAGATCTGACAAATGGTTCTCGATGGGCGTACCAGTAAGCGCTATTCTGTGCGCACTTTTAAGTATTTTTATGGCTCTAGTCTGTTTGGCTGCCGGATTTTTGATCGCTTGAGCTTCATCGGCAACAATAATGGCCCATGATCTATTCAACACCCAGGCCATTCTTGCAATGGATCCATAGGTAGTAATCAACATATCAAATCCGGATTCTGGGGGCATATCCATCCCATTCCCTGACGGGTGAGCAATCCAATACTTCAGGGAAGGAGCGAAGCGATCGATTTCCGATTTCCAGTTACCAATGAGCGAGGCCGGGACAATCAATAAAGATGGGTCTCCCTGAATTTTAGAATTATGTTTTTTAAGTAAAAGAAGCGCAAGCACCTGAATGGTTTTCCCAAGGCCCATGTCATCAGCAAGAATTGCCCCCAAACGCAGATGATGAAGAGTATTAAGCCAGGCCACTCCCTGATTTTGATAAGGGCGCAGCTCGGCCTTTAAGTTGGCTTCTAAGGCTAATTCCATCGTTCTGTCCGTTTCAGGCCTTCGCAGGGAACTAAGCATCTGGCTAAGCCACGCTCCAGAAATAACGCGGGTATAGTTTTGCGTTTCGTCTGGGCCATATAGATCAATACCCTGCTGAAGGCCTGAAAGCCAACGCAGTCCTTCGGCAAAACTGATTCCCCCTTTTTTAACCTCTCCTGCCACTATCTTCCACTTTGAAAGAATATCATTAAGCCTGTCTTTATCAACTTCAACCCATTGGCCTTTAAAAAAAATCAGGCGTTCGCTTTGTTCAAGAAGCTCCCGGATTTCTTTTTCATCAAGCGCTTCTTCGCCGATAACCACTGACATCTGAAAATCAATGAGGGCATCCAAGCCTATTGCGCCGGGCCGCTTTTCCCCAACACTGACCGTCACTTGAGGCCGATTCGTCCGTTTTGGCTTCCACCAATTAGGGACCCGAACTGCAATACCGGCTTTCTCAAAGAACGGGATATCTTTTAAGAATCGATAGGTTTGGCTCGCCGTCCATGCAAGCGGATGGTAGATATCACCCGAATCCACGATCTCTTTGAGATACTGACTTTCAAGGGAGGCGCGATGAATAGGGGAAAGAAGCCTAAGAAGTACCTGTTTATTTTTTGTGCCCGCGTACGTTTCAAGGGCTCTGACCAACGGAAGATGGCAAGAGGCCCCTTCTTTTGTTATCTGGTGGACATAGGTTACCAAAAATGCGAAGGGGATGTCTTGGGAATGTTTATTTTCCGCCAAGTGAAAACAAACACGGCCCAGAAGATTCCAGTTTGAATGCCGCGATATAAAAAACTCTTCCACGCTTTTGCCCGATGAGGAAATTTCTCCGCTCAACGCCGTTGCAATTTCATCCCAGAGGTTTTGGAGGCATCTCTGATCAACATACTCAGCGCCCTTCATCGGAGGGACAGTCAGCAAGAAATGCTGTGCCTCATTTTCGGACATCTCAATGTGTATATTCTGGTGGGAAAAATCGTGTTTTTCAATATTAGGTGTTGCGGAAAACAGGGCAAGATAACGCCTTATGAAATCCTTCCAGAAAGCAAAGGCCGGTTCTTCGGTGAAAACGCCGCTTGCAGTATCCAAATACAACAACCCATTACCTGAACCTTTTGAGAATGCAGCTGCAAGAGCATGATATTGCTCCAAATCCTCCCCTTCAACATAAAGCCGCAGCCCGGGTGACAAATAAATAGACGGCATTATAAAACTCCCCTATTTAGTTAACACTAAAAAACCTGTTTTTTATCTGATTTGTAGTGGCCTGATTTATCCCCGGCTTTCGCCGGGACAGGCAAGCCCGTAACTTCTTGCGGGTCGGATGAATCCGCCCCCTACAAGCCACAAGGCCGTGGTTTGGCTTCCCCATAGCCAAAGCCACATTATAAAATTTGGTCGCTTGCAATGACAGGATTTTTATAAAGGCTGAACTTTTTTATCATATCCGTAAATCTGTTACAGATATTTCCTCTTTCTTACAATATTACAAGCCTCTTAATAAATAACTTGTGCTCCGTCCGCCTGCGGAGCATTTGACAAGAATCCCTTTTTCAATAAGTTCGAGAATGTCCCGAAAGGCCGTATCCTGCGAACATTTTGCGATTTGCGCCCATTTGGAAGACGTAAGTTTACCTTCATACCCATCGAATAATCTGTTGATCATCATTCGTTGCCGCTCGCTAATTGATCCCAAAGGGTGAAGTTCCCAAAAACGCGCTTTCCTAAACACATCCGCCAAAGAAATTTCCGTTGTAACAAGCGCCCGCTCTAAACAGGCCAAGAACCATTCAAGCCAATCCGTAATATCGATCCCCTTTCCCCGGGAAGACGCACGATCAGTATTTTCATCATATGTGTTTTTCTGTATCTTCTCGAGCACAGTATAATAAGCATCTCGTTCTTTACGGATCTGTACGGACATACTGTAAAAACGCTGCGCGCTGCCATCAGCGCGTGCAAGCTGCATATCTGTGATCGCTCGTGCGATACGCCCATTACCATCCTCAAAAGGATGAATGGTCACAAACCACAAATGAACAATTCCCGCCTTTAACACAGGATCAATCACTGCAGTGCGATTAAACCAATCGAGAAAATCCTTCATTTCCATATCAAGACGACTGGCATCGGGCGCTTCAAAATGGACGCGCTCACCCCCCAATGGCCCAGAAACGACCTGCATAGGGCCGCGGCTATTATCACGCCAGGCGCTGACAACAATTTTACGCATTCCGCTGCGCCCTGTGGGAAACAGACATGCATGCCAGCCAAACAAACGATCTCTTGTAAGTGATTCATCAAATTTCTGCGTTGCATCTATCATCATTTCCACCACGCCATCAACATGACGATCAGAAGAAACAAGGCCGGCAATGTTCATTCCAAGCCTTCGAGCAATAGATGACCGCACCTGATCAGGATGAAGAATCTCACCTTCAATTTCACTGCTTTTTAAAACATCAAGCGTAAGAGTCTGTAATAATGCCTCTGACCGTAAATCAAATCCTATTGCCTCCATGCGCCCCATCAACCGCCCCTGGCGATTACGCACAGCACCAAGCAAGATCACGATTTTCTCATGATCCCATACAAACTTTGGCCATATATTAAGTTGATGAATATACTGCATCATTCTACGCACCTCATGCGGAGAATATAACACATATTCACCGCATTCGCAAGAAGTTTATTTGCTCTTGTGGGAATGATACCATAGATCGTTACCCCCCTGCTTATGAGGGAAAGTTAACG
>CAKKQB010000045.1 GCA_919901915.1 Omnitrophica bacterium GWA2_41_15 | reverse complement strand
CAAAAAGAAAGAAACTGCTACTATGGAATTTTCTTTAGCCTTTACTATGGAATTTTACTTGACTTTGAGGATAGGCACTGCCCTTGGGAAGAATCTTCTCATCAGCAGTCTGAATGTGGGTATGCGTACCTAAAACCGCGCAAACCTTTCCATCTAAATACCAGCCTAAGGCAACCTTCTCAGAAGTCGCCTCTGCGTGAATATCCACAATGATTATATTTGTCTCTTTGGATAAGGCGATAACCGCCTCTTGTGCCCTTTTAAAAGGACAATCCAATGCCTCCATAAAAACCCTGCCGTTAACATTTACTACCCCCACCCCGAGGCCGTCTCTTGTTTTAAATAAACCAAAGCCCCTGCCAGGCGCTCCAGCAGGAAAATTTATCGGCCTTAAAATCCGCTCCTCCTGTTCTATAAACTCAAATATCTCTTTTTTTTCCAAATATGATCCCCTGATGTCAAAACATCCGCCCCAAAGCCAAAAAGCTCAGAGGCAACCTTAGCCGTAATCCCTGAACCTCCGGCGGCATTTTCAGCATTAGCAATGACAAAATCTAAGCTGAACTCTCTTTTTAATCCCGGAAGAATTTCCCCTATTGCTCTTCTCCCAGGAGAACCTACAATATCTCCAATAAATAATATATTCATTTTTAACGGATAATTTTTATAATACGAAAAGGTTTGACCTTAATAAATCAATTATACTATATTTTAAAGAAAAGAAAACGCTTTCTTTTAAACCCGTTTCCCCCTTGTTTTTAGCCAATTTATAGTGTATACTTTATTATAGTCGTTAGTCGCTGGTTGTTGATATATCATAAAAAATGCGCAAACCTAATAAAATTCTATCCATTCTATTATGTCTCCTGCTTATCTCTGAGCAGCCAGGGCTTGCTCAAGGTCTGCCCTCTTTCCCTCAGCCTCAGCCTTTATTGCGTTATCTTTCTGTCAACTCCGCCAATCCCAATAATTATTTTAATTTTTTGATGGACAATGTTTCGTTGACGCCCTCGAAATTTCCAACCCCAAAGGTTAAGATATTTAATTCTCATGAAACCTCGGTGGTTGGCAATCGGCATAATGGGCTAAACGGACATAACGGGCTAAACGATGAAGCTAAAAAATTAGTCAACTACTTCTTTCTCGGCTTAACCCTTCCTTCTGATGCCTTCTGGGTAAACTTACAGCCGTCTCAGGCTGATAGGATTACCTCAAAGAAACTTGCTAAAACAGATTTAGGAAGAACCTTATTAGAACAGGACCTTAAACTGAAGAAGGATATGGCAAGGCTTCTGCATCCTAAGGATCCAGTAGGAAAACAATATTGGGAGAGGCTATATCAACGTATAGCAGATAGGGAAAACCTAAACGTTAAGCGCTGTCCGCTATCCGCTGATAACCGGCTAAACAAATTTAAAATCCAAACCTCAAACCGTGTCTGGATTACCCCTGATCAGGCAGTAGTGATGGAGACAGAGGATGGGGCGTTGGTTGCTAAGGCAACATTAAAGGTGATGTTAGAGAATGAATACCTTAGCTCTACTGTGTCATCGCAAAGAGCAGGCGCAGCGGGTAACGAAACAATTCCTCCTGCTCGCAATGATAATGCTATTCAAATACTCTCCGAGCAGTTAATGAAGGAGATCGTCCTTCCGGTAATCACTGAGAAAGTAAATACTGACCCAGGCTATGCGCCACTGAGACAGGTGTATTACTCCCTTGTTTTGGCGGAGTGGTATAAGAGAAAGACTGCACAGATGATTGCAGATGAAAAGCAGCAGATGATCACAGATAAAAGAATGGATACATCTACGAAGACCATAGCTGACACCTCCGCGAAGACCGAAGGCCTCCGCGGAGGTGAAGTAAGCAGTAATAATCCCTACAGTTCTTACATTAACTCCGGGACAACCGCTGGTCTTGAGTCAAGCAACCCCTGGTCAAAAGACGCATTGTTCCAAGAATACCTTAAATCCTACGCCCAAGGTGAATACAAGATTAAGGATACTATCTTTGGGTTAAAGAGGATGTATTTTTCAGGAGGGATACTTTTCAGTCTAAAAACTGATCCAAATACCGGAGCATCTCCTCTTAAGATCAAACCCGCGCCAAAGATAGACGAATCTTTGCCCCGAGAAATACTAGAAGGACTACAATTGCAGAATATGGCATTAGTGGAATTAAACAATTCAGTAGCCGGCGATGGAGACATTTTGTCAGCGATAGAGATAAATGTGGTAGAAACAAAAGAACAAACTAATCCTGCAATAAATTCGTTTCCGCCTTCCACAGATAACATAAAGATTTTAGGAGAAAAAGAATTTGGTGGATGGAGTGTTAGTAATTCATTAAGGCAAGCAGAAAGCATTATTAAAGAAATACGGGAAATTGCTACAAGTATCAACGAAAAATTTTTTAAAGCCTCTTTTTTACATATAAATAAACATCGTGTATATATCTCCCTGAACATTTTCTTATCCTATGATAAACAATGGGACATATTCAAAAAAGATTTAAAAACCAAAACTGAGCCTAAAGACGTTGAACCATTACAGAAAAATATAGCAAAAATTGAAGAATTAAGACAAAGATTCTATCTTCTCAGCAAATGGGATTTTGTTAATCGTTTTCCTGGTGCAACAGGTATTGTAGTATGGAAAGGGGCGAAGTCTCTTGACGAAGCCGAAGATTTGTTGCGAGATCTTAACCAAGGAGAGTTTTCTTATATTCCGCTGAATGCTGTGAAAAATAATAAAACTAAGATTATTTTGGAATTTTATGTCCCTGTAGAAGCCATTCGGCTTGTTTCTTGGCTTATTCATCCAAGAGAAGATTATTTTACTAAACATCTTCCTATAATAACAACTGATGGAAAAGCCCAATTGAAAAGGCAAATAGATTTGCATAATGAAGGCGCACTTTTAGAATTTATGCAATTATTAGAAGGGTTTAAGCGACAAAGGCCGGAAGATGTTTTTGACCCAATTATATATGATGATTGCGACAGTAAACAAAGCGACTATTTGATATGGTTACTTGAGTTTTTACAGCAACAAAATTATATACAGCCTGTAGATGAGCAGGGATTTACCATAGGAGGCGTAAATAAAAGCGAAATAATTAGTAATTTAAAACATATCACAGGGATTCCGATAGCAGAGATAGAAAAAACGGCGCGTCCAAGAAAATATTCTCATTCCGGCTTCTTGGGTAATGAGGAACAATTAGTAGGCATCCTTACAATAGATAATGAATTTGTATTAGGTAAAAACTTCACTCATCAACAGTTAGCAGAACCATTGTTTTATGTGATGAATTTATTCTCTTTGGACACAGATAATTTTGATAGAGAAAAGAATTTTTCCTACAATGGAATGCAATATAACGCCAGATATGTCAAACATCAAGGCTATCAGGGATCTATTTTTGCTGATAATTTATTAATAGACAGAGATTTTATAATAAAAAACGAGAGTAATAACCAAGAAATATCTTTTTCTGGAATACTTCCTTACTATATTTGGCGATACGGATTTTACGAAGGTAATACTTCTTATCGTCTTGAACCACAGGATATAATAAACACTTTTTTCTCTCCCGATGCAGATAAGATTAATCAACCTTTGCCTCAATCTTTACCCGTAGGCGCGAGTGTCCAATTAGGTAGTCCGCCGCTGAATGAGGCTAATCAGTCAGCGAGTTCTTTGGTTAATGGGTTAGTAAAACCGGAAGTTAATTCACAAATTCCTCATTTTCTAAACCCGCGAATTGATAAAGGCGGTATAGACTTAAACAGCATCGACTTTACCCTTAAAAACGAACAGTTCGTTTCATCCCTTAACCCGGCTGACTTTAAAATTCTCCTTGCGGCAAAGGCCCTTAAACAAGGTTTGAACCCGCTAAGCCTATTGCGTATTCACGAGGTATTGGGGTATTTTAAAGACAAAATCACCAAGCCTGAGGCAATTCAAAACCAAAAACTCCTCAAACAAGTCCTATCCGAATTGCGCCTAAACCATTTCCTTGATTTTAAGACAATAGGCTATCTGAGATTCCTTGAACGGGGCGGAATTTTTACTGGTAAACCAACCTCAAAAATCTATTGAGAGACTGCTGCAAAATAGCCCTCAAGTTATCTTTTATTACAGCGCACTCATAAATCCACCACTGAATAAAACTTCCCCTGGATCCTTAAAAGACATCACTACTTCGCATATTCAACCGCCCTTGTCTCTCTTACAACTGTTACTTTGATCTGTCCGGGATACTCCATACCTTCCTCTATTTTCTTACGAATCTCGCGGGCAAGATTTATCGCATCAGCATCAGAGATTTTTTCCGGCTGCACAATCACGCGAATCTCCCTGCCGGCCTGAATAGCATAAGATTTTTCAACACCTTTAAACAGATTGGCAATAGATTCTAACTTTTCCAGGCGCTTTACATATGTTTCCAAGGTCTCTCTTCTGGCCCCTGGCCGGCTGGCGCTTATGGCATCCGCTGCTACCGCTAAAATTCCATACAGGCCTTGAGGTTCAATTTCTTCATGATGGGCCTCAATCGCGGCTGTTACAGAAGGAATTTCATTATATCTTCTGGATAGATCGGCCCCGATCTTGGCATGTGTCCCTTCAACCTGATAATCAACGGCTTTACCTATATCATGCAGAAGCCCAATGCGCCTGGCCAATTTAAAATCCATCCTCAATTCCGAGGCCATTGCGCCCAAGAGAAAGGATACCTCTTTGGAATGCTGCAGGGCATTCTGGCCAAAACTAGTTCTATATTTTAAGCGGCCCAAGAGCTTAATTAATTCCGGATGCAAATTGCCTACCCCTGTTTCAAATGCCGCGTGTTCGCCTTCTTCGCGGATTTTTTCCTCTATCTCTTTTTTAGTTTTTTCAACAATTTCTTCAATTCTACCCGGATGGATTCTGCCATCAGCAATAAGCTTCTCTAAGCTTAACCGCGCAATCTCCCGGCGGACTATATCAAAAGAAGATAAGGTTATCGCCTCCGGCGTATCATCAATAATTACGCTTACTCCTGTTGCCTGCTCTAACGCGCGTATGTTCCTGCCTTCACGGCCGATAACCCTGCCCTTCATTTCATCATTTGGTAGCGTCACTACACTTAGGGACTGTTGCGAAATACCCCAAAATGGCAAATTTGGAGTACTCCTCTCGTCGCGAGGATTTTCAAAATTTCCCAAAAAAGGCCATTTTGCAACACTCCCACTTATTGTCGTCTCAACTGTATGCTCTGCGGCGCAGCGCTGGATTGAAAGGCTTAAAACTTCTTTTGCTTTTTTATTCGCGCTGTCGCGTAATTCCTCGTCCTGCCTTTTAATAAGCACCGCCTTTTCAGTATTTAATTCTTCATTAAGCCGGTTAAGCAAAATTTGTTTGGCCTCTTCCGCGGATAAAGAAGATATCTTCTGCAGCCTTTCCTTCTCTTCGGCAATCAATACCTGCACCTGCGCCTCTTTTACTTTTAAAGAATCCTCCTGCTTCCTAACATTTTCATACTTGGCTTCAATATCTTTTTCTTTTTTCTCTAAAAGACCCACCCTTCGATCAATATTTTCCTCTTTCTGGATAAGCCTCTTTTCCATATCAGAAATCTCAATCTTTCTGTTTTTAGTCTCCTTCTCAAAATCCTGGCGCATCCCATAAAGAAGATCCTTCGCCTCTAAAATCCGATTAAGGAACAATCATCTTGCCAAATATTTCCCTGAGATGGACGCTTTATATAAAGACATACTTCATCCTGAAGCATTTTCAGTTTTCCTGAATTTTCCCACGGCTGATGATATTGCTTCTACTTCATTTGACAAGTTCCAAGAATCATTAAATTATCAACACTCGTCGATAGGAGCAACAAATAGGATTAAACACTTGTGGAATTTAGCCAATGATTCGATTGGTTGTCAAAGATCATTGTCAGGCGATCTTAACCTTCAATTACTCTTGGAAGACGCTCAACGCGTTCAATCGCGAATCAAACGCATTGATCATGAAATTAAAAATCAATGTTCTTCGTTAGAAGATTATTCTTTGCTTCAAACGATTCCCGGATACGGCCCCTGGGTCGCGGCATGTTTTATCGCTTATTTTGGTAGCATCAATAACTATGTTCATCACAGGCAACTTACAAAATATGCCGGTATCGATTTGGAATATTCGCAATCAGGAAAATTTCATAGCCGCGCTATAATATCAAAAAAGGTAATACTATTTTACGTTACGCGATCTGCACAGCGGCTCTTAGATCAATGCGCAATCCATTCATTCGCTCTTACTGTCAAAAAAAGCTACTTTTCAAAGGAGAAACATCGGTTACTAAAGCTAAATTGCGAATCAAATTAGCGGATAAATTCTTACGCGCGGCTTTTGTCATCTTAAAGGAGAGAAAACCTTTTGATGTTCAACTTTTCGTGAATCCGGCCATAAACTAAGCCTGGCTGAAACGTTAGGGCATGACCCTGTAGGGGACAATTCAGGCGAAGGACCGGATTCACAACCTTGGATAAAGTATGATAAGCGCATATTAAATATGACGCGGAATACTCGTAACGATGACGGTGTGAATCAGAAATCAGTCCTTTACCGGAAAAACGAAAATTATTTTCAAAGAGCTATTTGAGGCGCAAATAGACTTATGGGAGTTCTTTACCCTTGACAAAATCTATAGTATGTCCCCTTTTTCATATGGGGTTAGAAGGAAACGGTCCTTTATTCTCGTCACCCCGACGAAAGTCGGGGTCCAGTGACTCTGGATTCCGGCTTCCGCCGGAATGACGTCAAAACCGAATAAGGGGGCGTTTCTATTTTCCTGCCTTTTTCGGTCTCCCTCGTTTCAAGCTCGTGTTTCTTATCATATAATATTCTTCCAATTTCTTGATGAATGAGTCAACGGGTAATGACTGAGCGGGTTTAAAGATCGCAGAAGATTAATAAAATTAGGAAAAGATTTATTGATACAGGAGATGTCGTCTATTTGGGTTTCACCTCTGGCAGAAAGCCCGGCTATCACCATGCTCATCGCGGTCCGGTGATCACCAAAACTTTTAACCTTAGCGCCATTAAGCTGTTTTACGCCTTCTATAATAATATTCTCGCCTTTGCCAACTTTGACAACTTCAACACGCGCTCCCATTTTTGCCAGATTCTCTGACATAGATTTAATTCGGTCAGTTTCTTTTACACGCAGTTCTTCCACCGATTCAAAAATAGTCTTGCCCCGCGCAAAACAGGCAGCCACCATAAGAATAGGCAGTTCATCAATCAAAGAAGGAATTTCTTCTTTTTTTATCTTTGTGGCTTTCAAAGAACTTCCTTTTACAATAATATCGCCCGCTGGTTCGCTGCCTAAACAGCGCGAATTAAGAGATGAAAATTGAATTTTCGCGTTCATTCTTTTTAAAACTTTAATAATGCCCATACGCGAAGGATTCAAGTTTACTTTTTTAAGCAAAATATCCGAACCCGGAATAATCGCGCCAAGGACAATAAAAAACGCCGCGCTTGATATATCCGCGGGTATATAAATTTTTTTTGGTGAAACTAACTGCCTGCCCCCCCTTAAAATTATCATATTTTTTTGGACCTTTATATCCGCTTTAAATAATTTTAACATTCGCTCAGTATGATCGCGTGTCTTTATAGGCTCAATAATACGCGTTAGGCCTTTCGCGTAAAGGCCGGCTAATAAAATCGCGCCTTTTACCTGCGCGGAGGCAACCGGCAGGCTATAAGTAATAGCCTTAAGATTGGCGCCGCCTTTTATTGTGACAGGTAAATACTCTTCTTGCCGCGCTTTGCGTATTATAGATCGAGCCTTAATCGTTGCCCCCATTAATCGCAGAGGTAAAGTAATGCGCAACATCGGCCTTTTTGAAAGTGACCTTCCGGCAACGAGTTTTGTTTTAAAACTCTGGGCTGAGAGCACACCCATCAAGAGCCGCAAGGTTGTTCCTGATTCACCGATAAAAATAGGGTCATTTGGCTCTTTTAACCCCCAAAGGCCTTTGCCTATTACGGTAATCACGGGCAAACATAAATCCTTACGCCACGCTATTTTTATTCCTAATTTTCTAAATATTTTTAAAGTAGAGAGACAATCTTCATTGGCAGGAAAATTCTCAATTATAACTGGACCTATACCTAAAGAACTGATAATTATGCAGCGGTGGGCTATAGACTTATCGCCTAAGAGAGAGAGCTTTCCTTTGACCGGAGAGGAAATTGCCTTAACCACAAAAGGTTTTATGGCAGAATTCATTTATTTTTTTTGCGTTACTTTATTACCTTCGCTAATCTTATCCTTTATGCCAGAGGTAATAAAACCGGCGGCAGACAAAGAGTTATGGGCCTTTTCTATTCTGATATCGCCTATATACCCACTCTTGCCATAAACACTAAATATCTGGCCTACCATAACACCATTCTGACTGCCTAAATCAATAACCGCGAAATCATAGTCTTTATTTACGGTTAATATTTTTCCTTCAGAACTTGGCGTAAAAGCGTTTACTTTGGGAAAAGAAACCGGCTTAGAGTCAACAATCTTCGCCCGGATGGGCCCTAACTCTTCCCTGGACATTCCGGCTTTAATCGGCCGGGCTGTTTTTATCCCCTTCACTGCTTCTACTTGCTGAGGCGAATTTACAGGCGCGCCTTCAGGAGTCACCACAATTGTGCCCAACTCTATATCTTTGGTTTTTGTCTCTAATTCCTCTATTCTTTTCTCTAATCCCTTCTTTTCCAGGTCCAGCTTTATTAGCTCTTCATGATTTTTCCTTGCCCCAATCTGCGCGTGTTCAAGTTTATTTTCTAAATCAGCCCTCAATTTTTTTTGTTCTTCCGAATCATTTTTTAACTGCTCCAACCTTGATAGTGTTTCTTGATGCGCTTCCTTTTCCTGGGTTAAACTAGTATTTAATTCTTCAATCCGTGATTCTGTATCCTGCAATTTAGTCTGCAGATCAGAAATCTGTTTTTCTGTTTTTTCTAATTTCTTTTCCATCTCGCTATAACGCGCCTTTATATCCGTCAACTCATTCTCTAAGACTAAACTCCTGGCACATTCTTTTTGGTAAATTTGAATAAGATAAAGCCCCGCGACTACCAGACAAATAATAATAAATATCGATATAAAAATCGGAATCCTGGCTTTTGGCAGTGTCATCTTCCCTCCTGGTATAATCTCTAGGTATAAATTTAGAAATTATACCTAATTACTGAGATTAATTAAAGATTACAGCGATTAAACCATTAATCGCCCTATTTGACAACTTTTATTACCAAAGTTATAGGATGTCTTGTATGGTTAAGATTTCTCCCTTCGGTCGAAATGACAGTTCCTTTTGGTCTAAATCAGACTGTGTCATAATAAGCATTTTTAAATTTTGTTATTCCCGAATGCCTCTATCGTGAATCCAGTCTCCGACGATAACACAACTTTATGGATTCCCGCTTTCGCGGAAATGATTCGAGTCATTTGACTCGAATCCCACAATCGGACGGGACAGGCATGCCTGTCCCCTATAAATGCTATATCCCGCGCTTAACGATATATTCACACAAATCTACAACCCTGCAGGAATATGCCCATTCATTATCGTACCATCTTGTTTTTCCGTCGGCGTTTAGCATGGTAATTTAATTATTGACGCAACCCTTTTATTATCTTCCTGTTACGGTCAATTTTGGTACTCGTCTAAAAACTTAGATTCCTTACATTTGTGAAGTGTTTGATGTCAAAAGTGTGAAGTGTTTTTTATGCGAAAAATGCGTTTTTGTGGATGAGCAACTGGTGGCCGATTTTGATTTTCTTTTGCTGGCTTTCATTCACGGCGCGGTGAAAACTCATGTGGTCTAATTTCATCTTTCGCATAACTTCGGACCTTCCCACCCAATTTTCTGACAGCTCATTAATAAAATCTTTTTTGTAACTGTAATGTCCGGTCCCATTAAACGCTATATTGTTCTGTACACAGTAAATTCTCAAAGATCGCAGGGGTATATCCAGGTGCGCTACCTTTTCGAACGCTTCCCGTTCGGTTATGTAATTATCTATTTTATCTGATTCAGTTTTTTTGTCAATCTTATTATTGAATACAGATGAATATTTTCGCTTAATAGTCTTTATGGTCTTGGAATCAACTTCCACCTTCTCAAGCAACCATTTCTCAATATCCGGAAAAGGTATGCCATTCAGTATATCAATATTACTTTGTTTAACAACTCTCTTCTTCATGAGGTTGTATTTCTCTTTTACAAGATAAGGATTGTTATGGATATAATGCCTTTTGGCTATTTCCGGCTTTGTATGCCTAAATCGCTCAACTATCTCATAGAGACCAAGCGCTAATCCTAGAGGCGCTATGTTTAAAGTACCAAACGAATGTCTTACGTGATGAGGAGACGGGGTTTCCTTATAAAAAGTCTTGATTCCCAGCTTATCACATTGCTGTTTAAATAGTTTCCTGCAATGCGGATGGCATAATGAGGTGCCGTACCGCGAAACAAACAGCTTATCGGTTTTAGGCAGAAATTGATCCCGTAGTTTAAGATAACGTTCTATTATCTCTTTTGTCTGATCAAAAAAGAAGTACATCGTTTCTTCAGGCTTGTTAGCGCCTTTTTGTACCTCGGACCTCAGAAGCACATACATTTCACCATCCGCGTCTTTGCGAATATCTGAACATTTTAATGATAACACTTCATTTATTCTCAAGGCTGTATCATAAAACATCAGTGCCATTGCCCTATCGCGCACATGCTGTCTATCATTGAGGTCAACACTGGACAGATCAAGCAGCTTCTCTATTCCTTCCTTAGGTATAAAGTCGCGCCTTACACATGTAGCGTTCTTCTTTAACGAAACATTGGCAAACGGGTTATTCTTTATGAAGCCTTTGCTATGAATGTTGGCAAAAAATGTGGCGACATCAGCCAAATAATCCGCTTTCTTCTTGATCTGCCTTTCATCACAGTAGTCATTGAATTTTTTCACATCTTCAGCGTTGGTTTGTTCGAAACCATTTTTGCCTATTACGCGCAAAAAGAGCATAGAGAGTTGGATTTTAGTACAGTTTGTATTTACAAGGAGCTTCTTGTCGCTTACCCTATGTACCATCTTAATAAGCATCTCTTCTTTATCTGAGCCATTGCCATTGACCAAAACAGGCATTGCTTTAACAATTCTGCCATTTTCTTCGTACCATATTACAGCATCCTGGGTTAGCTTAGTCAGAGCAAAGAAGCGCTCATATCGCTTGCTTTCAACTTCCAGTAAAACCTTTCTTTTTAGCGTTCCCTCCTTATTATATAGGTAAGCGTTGACAATCTTTCGGATGGTACGAGCGATCTTTTTTGCTGTCAGCGGGCTGTATTTCTTTCCATTGAGTACGGTATCAGCCTGGGTCCTCTTCCACAAAGTATCAAAAAAGTCCTCATCCGGAACCACCGTTTTGATGCCGTATTTATTAAGGTATCCCTGCAATAAATTAACGTGCGAGTTAAAAAGGTTGGTAAACTCCTGAGATCTGCCCTCACAAATAAATTTCACCCCATCCTTTAGCTGGCTAACAAATTCCTCTTTCGGAATCGGCTTGCAAGGCGGTTCTTGATATAGTCTTGCGTTAGCGTATCTATTTTTAATCTCTATTTTCACAGTTATCCTCGCCTTAGATTATTTTCCCGGACCACAGTTCCTGCAAAAACACCCCCCATGGCCATATCATTATTTTTCCGTGCACCCTTTTCTCTTTCTCATTGCACACTACTATGGCTTTCTTCGGAGGACAGGCCTGAATAAAAGCCTCTAATCCGTTCATGTCTCTTGTATCTATACGGCTGGCCCCCTTTATTTCTATAGCAACCTCTCTATCTCCAAGCACAAAATCTACCTCAAGGCCAGTTTTTGTCCTCCAAAAATTTATACCAAAATCCTTACGGGCATATGACCTGAAAGCAATAATTTCCATAAGCATGAAATGCTCAAACGCCTTCCCAAATTCAGGGCCCTTCTGGTCCCATATATTCCTTTTGGTCAAATGCCCAGCGACACCCACATCGAACATATAATACTTCGAGGCTCTTGTTATCACTTGCCGCGACTGCCTTTTCTTAAAAGGTTCAACCCTCACAGCCAATAAGGTATCAATGAGGATCTGATAATATTCTTTAACTGTTTTAGCGTCTATGCCGCAGTCACGCGCGATATTGGCATAATTGGTTATTTCTCCATGAGAATATCCGAAGGCGTCAAAAAATCTTGAAAACGCCGGGATGTTGCGCGTCAGGCCTTCTGCAAAAACCTCTTCGCGTAAATAATCCTGTACATAAGCTTCTAAAGATTTTTTACAGTCTTCTCTCTGTTGTAAATAATGAAGTGGAATTAGACCGTGGTTTAAAGCGCGCAGCAAGTCTATGTCGCCTATTTCGTGACTGGTAAGCGGAAACAGTTCATAGCGCCATGCCCGGCCTCCGAGCAGGTTCGCATGCCCTCTTTTTAACTTTCTTGCGCTTGAACCGCAAAGTACAAAACGTAAGTCCTTATTTTCTATTAGCCAGTGCACCTCATCCAGTACCTGGGGCACCTTTTGCACCTCATCAAGTATTATAGGTTCTTTAAGTAGTGACACTTCTTTTGCAAGCAGTCGCTCCCGCAAAAGCGATGGATTTTTTGATATCTCAAAAAACAAATCTGTCTTCAAAAAATCATACACAATACTATCCGGAAAATTTTCCTTTAAATATGTGGTTTTACCCGTTTTTCTGGCACCCCATAAAAACGCGGACTGATTTTTGGGAAGTTTGATCTTCAAAATTCGCTTAATATTTTTCATCTAGATTACCCTCCATATTAGTATTACCATTATGGAGTATACTCCATCTAACTATTATGTCAAGTACTCTTTGGATTATTACTGGGAATGATACCATAGATCGTTACCCCCCTGCTTATGAGGGAAAGTTAACGAA
>CAKKQB010000044.1 GCA_919901915.1 Omnitrophica bacterium GWA2_41_15 | reverse complement strand
AAACTAGTACCCTCTTTTTTCTATCCTCGCTATTTTTTCCGCAGTTTTCTACCCAGGCGTTAGTCTCTTCAGCTATAGCGGTATTATCTAATAATCACTGCCGTGGCCGGCCTTCTCAGGAAAGGCAGTGGGAGCAGTTTTTATTATCGGTAGAGGCTTATATTAACGAGGGAGATAAAAGCAAACTTTCTGCTATAGCTTCTAAGACCATAGAGAAGGATCCTGTTTTTTATCGTTACCTTTGTTCCTGGTTTATCCTTGAGCCTAATAGAATGCACAGGGATAACTTAAGCGAGATAATCGCGGAATATCTCGCGGCTGGTTCAGATTTTTTGAATGAAGAGATCTTAAATTTACTAATAAAATGTTTTAAAACCGCTGAGACTAGATTTCAGCGTAAGAATTTGCACCAAGCTTTTGAAAATGGCTTATCTTTTTTGCGCGGCAGGGAGATAGGCTTTTCTTTTTCTACTTGGCTAAACTATTATCATTTAATAAAAACAGAAAAAGATGCTGGTAAAGATTTCCCCCGCTTATTACAGTTATTTCGAACTACCCATGATACAGAAGAACAAATTACGTTAGGAATCCTTCTTTCTGACGCTATTGAGATTATTCCGCAATTATATGAAATTTTGTTGAGATCTTATAGGGCCGAAAAGAATCTTGAAATTAAGGATAGGTTAAGCACGGCGCTAAAATTTGGCATGGGATCATTTATTACAGCAGATGTTTACGCTGATATCCGCGCGCCTTCTTTATTTAAAGACATGGCCAATTTATTTCTTTCTGCCACAGAGTTTCAAAAAAATAATCTTTCAAGTGTTCTTAATTTCATATCTTCCCATAAGGCTAAAGCCATTGCCACATTGGAAAATTTAAATCTTAGCCTTAGGTGCTTTGATGCCGCAGTAGTTACTTCTCAGAGGCGCACCTTGCGTTTTGTGATTAAGGATATTATTCAGGTCATCGGATTTGACAATATCCCCGATTCTTATATTGAAAAATTAAGAGACCCCATATTTAATAAGTTATTTAAGTTCAATACAATGGTGGCCGCTTCGGCGGTTGTTTTCGGTCTCGTTAACCGTGTCAACTGCGTAGGCCGGACAGGTAAACGCGCCGGCTCGGCGATTACAAAGCAGTCAAAGTCTTTAAAATGTAAAAGGTTTATAGATATAGTTTTCTCTTTCGCGTTAATGTTTCTTTTTTCCCCATTTACGTGTTTATTTTTAGCGCTTAATATGGCGGTATTGTTTTTTCGCGAAGAATCGTTAATTTTTCGCCAGGAAATAGTTAAAGCAGAATATAATAAATTAACAATAAGCAAGTTGTCAGCTGTTTCTTCTTGCGTTTTTTCGGAAAGTATAAAGGTTATTGGGCTTGACAATAAGCTAAGAGAAGCAATCAATAACCTTGTTCATCCAAATTGTTCCGATGAAATAAGGCCTCTTATTATAAGAGAAGTTAAGAAACTGCTCTTAGGAGATTTTCAATGTTTATGGGAAGCAGTTCATGAAGCAATAGAGACTGGGGACAGGGATAAGCTTAAAGAAGCTCTTTCCGGGTTAACTTTATCAATGAGAGGGAAAATGCTTTCGTTGATTAAGCTTGAAGGCGCGAATAATGATTCTTTGCTTGCCTCGGTGAAGCTTTTGATATTTGCTTTTGATAAAGATATTCAAAACGATATAGATAAGAAAGAAATTCCCTTAAAAGATAAGGCAGGATTAAAGGAGTACCTTCTTTTTTACACTGGCTTGCCGGTATTAACGCATATTCTTTTGAAGGCGCTAGGCCTAGAGGTGAGAACGGTTATTGGGCCGGAGTACGCCTTTTCTTATATTCCTTCGGATAAATTGAATAAGTTAGATTTATTTATAGATGTTGTTTCCGGAAATGTTTTAGAAATAGATTTTCCATCTTACTATGAAAAAGATAAAAAATATTGGTGTTTAAAAGATGATTATTGGATTAAGTGGGAAAAAGAACTTAGTATTTGGAAAGAAATTACGTATCAAGGGGGATCACAAGTAACTGACTCAAGGGCAGAATTAATTAAAAAGTTAAGAGGGAGCGATTTAACAAGAAAGCTTTACGCGCTTTATTTTACTTTAAAGTTAAATGATGACTTTTTGGCTTTACGCGCGTTTATTTATAATAACTGCGGAGTTATTTATTATCAATTAGGTGAATATCAGCGTCAGAATAACAAGAATAATGAAGCAAAGGCTTTATATGAAAAAGCAAAAGAAGCATATCGAAAAGCTATCAAAACTGATTCCCAATATGCGGAAAGTTATAATAATCTTGGCGTTGTTTCTCTGAGGCTGGGAGAAGACGCGGAACTAGCAAGACGTTATTATCAAAAATCTTACCTGCTTAATCCTAATTTATCTGTTTTATGGAAGAATAATGCCGATTCTCTTTGTAGTTCTTTTAAATTTGACGCGGCAATTGAAGAATATAAGGGGGCTCTTGAGCTTAATCCGGTTAACATCTGTGTTTATCAATCTCTTTTTGTTACCTATCTTACTATGTGCGCATTTTTAGCGGAAAAGATTAAAGGTGATAAAGCAGGATATGAAATCGATTCAGAGAAGATGAAGCTTTATCAAATGATATTAGATGGATATGAGTTATGGGTTGGTGGATGTATTGGAAAAGTGTCTGTTGAGGCAAAGGAAGCATATTTTGAAGAGGTAAAGAGAAAACTAAGGGAAACTGATTCTGATAAATCGCAGGTGTTTTTTGATGAAATAAAAAAGCGTGTAGGAGAAGCAAATGAATATCGCCGAAAGGGGTTAGATTATGGCTTGTTGGTACAAGGGCTTCAGGTAAAATCTCTTATAATTAATCGTGATATTGCGCGTCTTTCTCGATTATCCGCTCTTTCTGGAGGTTTTAGCGTAAATTCGCCCGTAGAAGATACTTCTTCGCCGGTATGGAATTTAAATGGACAAACTTCTGATAGCCCGGTATTACAAGAAAAAATCTTTAGCGTTTTTATAGATTCTATTGCAATTTGTTCGGATCCTGATTTATTAGAACTCCAACTAGTAGAATTGATAAATTCCGAACTTCTCCAAGCAGGAAAAGATAAATTTATGGAAGAGATAGTTAAGGGCTTTACTTTAAATGAGAGGTTCTTGGAAGCTATAGGGATAATTAAAGAAAAATTGGGCCTTGCTGAAATAGAGATAACAATTATTTCAGGAACAATTACTCAGCTTATTAACGCGTTTCTTGAAAGAGAAGATGTTAAGAAGGCTTTAAAGGAGAACAATATTATTCTTAAAGTAGAAGCAGTAGAATTAGCTATGGATGAACAGGGGGTCTTTTGTTTGGTTGTCGGGAATGATCTTACGGAAGGCTCTAAAAAATTGGGCGAAAAATTGCTTAATATTCAGAAGTTTCCCCAAGAAGAGATAGAAAACAGGATTGATAAATTCCTGGAAGACTTTCAAGGTTCCTGGGTTGCTTTGGCTCTGCGTCAGTTAGATGTTCCTTTGTCCGAACCCGTTAAGTTGATATTAGAAGGTTTATTAGCAGAGGAAACAAAGGTGATTTCTATTTCTTTCTGTGATTCTCCTCTTGTGGGGTTAAAGAGGAGTTGTAGTCCTGTTAAATTTGATATGGGCGGGATGATAAGGGAAGGGAGTTTTTCTCTGAAAGAAGTTTTAAATGATTTGCAGAGAAAATTAAAAGAGA
>CAKKQB010000043.1 GCA_919901915.1 Omnitrophica bacterium GWA2_41_15 | reverse complement strand
CCATAGGATCAAAAATCCTGCCTACCAAGAAAGAAATCCCTAACCAGTCATTAATGCGTTGCCCAATCCGAGGAGTTGAAAGTTTTCCTGCCAAAGCAAAATTATTATCCCTTTCAAAGTAATCCATCCCTGACCCACGGGTTAATCCTATCTGATACTCCAATTTATCATTCTGTCCTTCAATCGCTACTCCCCAGTCACGGTCTAAACCGCTAAATTCCATAGCAGGACTTTGCAAAAGTGTGCCATGCGTATCAATCCACGGTTGGATTCCATAAGGCACATAGAAATGACCAATTCTTACATTAAACATTGGCGGTAAAGCGCGCAGGCGTAAATAAGCATTATGTAATTCTACCTTAAAATCATCTGATGTATCTGTATATTCACGATTCATCTTCTTGCCATAAGCGAATTGGCCATTATAATAGGCAGTCCTGAATTGCACATTCATATCGCCAATCTGGCCTTCTGGACAGGAGAAAGTGCCAAAGAGAATAAAACCGGCTGAATTCCTTCCCTCGGTCTTTCCTAAATCAAAGGAATAGCGTCCGGAAAGATAGATTTCTTTATAAAAGATGTAACTTTTGGTATCCGTCATCGCGTTAAATAAATTCACCAGATAAGGTCTTTTTGCTTCGATGATTTTGGTTTTTTCCAAACCCTTGCCAATCTCTTCAAAAATATCGCTACCTGCAAAAGTAAGCCTCATTAGAGAAATATTTTTCTTTAACGGGGCAAAATTAATCAAAAGAAACACTAATGATGCGCCTAAAAATACAATTTTCCTTAGAATCATATTTTTCTAAATTTGAGGCTGTTGCAAAATGCACCAAGATCGTCATTCCCGCCCCTGCTTTCGCAGGGGTCCGCTCCAACGGGAATCTACGAACCAAAATGTTAATCGATAAAAATTTCTGAATTGCCCGATCAAGCCGGGCAATAACAACTTAAAAGGCATTTTGCAACAGCCTCATTATTCTACTATATCACCTACAACAGGCTCAACATTTACGCCTTGCCGCTCTAAATATTTTATTCCCTTTTCCAAATTCTCCTTTGTGCCGCTTAATTCCAGAGTAACCTCGCCTATTGTTTCCGTAACATTAGCCCTGCGGATATTCGGTATCACATTGTATTTCTTTGCCATGGTATAAATCACTGGCTTCTTAATCAACCTCTGGGGAAATACTAAATGCGCCACTTTCTTTACCATAATATCACCTCCGTTTAATTTGGCAAAACTGCCCATAATCTATTAACTTAGTCACAGTAGGATTCTCTCCGCAAACCGGACATTTAGGATCTCTGTGGACTTTTACCTGCCGAAAACTAGATTCCAGGGCGTTAAAAACCAAAAGTTTTCCAGTTAAAACGTTCCCCAATCCCAAAACGAATTTCAACACCTCGTTTGCCTGAATTACCCCTATTACGCCTGCGACTGCGCCCAAAATCCCCGCCTCCTGGCAACTCGGCACAAGTCCCGGCGGAGGCGGTTCAGAGAAAAGACATCTGTAACATGCGCTCTCACCGGGTATGATTGTGATTGCCTGACCGTCAAATCTGAATATCCCTCCATGGGATAAAGGTTTTTTTGATAATACACAGGCGTCGTTTACTAAATATCTTGTGGGGAAATTATCTGAGCCATCCATAATGATGTCGTAATCTTTTATGATATCCAGGATATTCAAAGACGTAACTCTAAGATTATAAGTAATTACCTTCACGTCTTCGTTAATCGCGTTAATCCTATCCCTAGCAGATTCTACCTTTGGCCTGCCTACCTCTTTTACTGAATGGATAATCTGTCTCTGCAAGTTGTTAAGTTCAACTTTATCTGAATCAACAATTCCGATCGTTCCAATTCCGGCAGATGCCAAATATAAGGCCGCCGGAGAACCGAGACCGCCTGCGCCTATTATTAAAACTTTTGCAGCAAGCAGCTTCTTCTGTCCTTTTCCTCCTACATTTGGCAAAATAATCTGCCTTGAATATCTTTCAATTTGGTCTTCTCGTAATTCCATTATCTCCCTCCTGCTATTGCTGGAATTATGGATACCTCATCGCCGTCTTTTAGCGAAGTATTATCCTGTTTCAGAAAACGCACGTCTTCCTCATTCACATAGATATTGATGAACCTACGGACTTTCCCGGTTTCATCGCATATCCTTTCCTTGAAACCTGGAAAGCTCTTCTCCAAATCATCAATCAACTCTCTGATGCTAGATCCATTTGCTTCAACATCTGCTCGATTCTTGGTTAGTTTCTGAAGCGGTGTAGGGATCATTACTTTAATTGCCATATCAAGACCTCCGTTTATAATTCATAGTGTATGGTATACAACTATATACTATCAGCTATAAACCATCAACTATTTTTTCAAATAAAGCTATATTTGGCTTTATCCTAATAGGTTTACCAATTTTTTCAACCACAGCCTCCTGCGTCTTTAATCCGTTGCCAGTAATACTTACCACAATTGACTCATCTTTAGGGATCCTACCCTGCTCAATCAGTTTTTTGGCAACGCCTAAAGTGACGCCTCCAGCTGTCTCAGTAAAAATTCCTTCGGTTGCGGCTAAAAGCTTTATCGCCTCAACAATTTCATCGTCTGAGACATCCTCTCCCCAGCCTCCTGTTTCTTTTACGACTGCCAAGGCATACACTCCGTCGGCAGGATTCCCTATAGCCAAAGATTTAGCGATTGTATTCGGCTTAATTGGTTTTATAATTTCAGCATTTTCTTTTATGGCTGTAACGATAGGCGCGCAACCGGCTGCTTGAGCCGCATAAATTTTTGTCTCGAGCTTATCAATCAATCCAAGGGTCTTAAATTCTTTAAGCCCTTTGTATATCTTGGTAATCAATGATCCTCCGGCGCATGGAGCAATTATATGTCTGGGTGCTTTCCAGCCCAATTGCTCTGCAATCTCATAGCCATAGGTTTTTGAACCTTCCGCATAATAAGGTCTGATATTAATATTCACAAATGCCCATTTATATTTTGCGGCAATTTCAGAACAAAGCCTATTAACCTGATCATAATTGCCTTCCACTGCCACCAGAATCGGATTATAAATAAGCGTCCCAATTACCTTACCTAGTTCCAAATCCGCAGGGATAAAGATATACCGTTTCAATCCTGCCACAGCTCCTTGCGCAGAAACTGAATTAGCTAAATTCCCGGTAGACGCGCAAGCTACTGTATTAAATCCAAATTCCTTAGCCTTGGATAAAGCCACGCTCACTACCCTATCTTTAAAAGAAAGAGTGGGATGACATACAGAGTCATCTTTTATATAAAGCTCTTTAACCCCAAATACTTTTTCTAAATTTCTTGCCCTGATCAACGGAGTAAAACCTGAATTTAAGCCATCTGTGGGTTCTCCATCCAAAGGCAGGAGCTCTTTATAACGCCAAAGATTCTTAGGCCGTGACTCTATTAACTCTTTGGTCAACTTCTTTTTTATTCTTTCATAATCATAAGCTACTTCCAGCGGCCCAAAACAGTATTCACACACATATAGCGGCTCTTTCGGATATTCCCTGCCGCATTCTCTGCATTTCAGCCCTTTTACATAACTCATATTTCACCTCAAATTTACGAAGCAAATTTAATCCTGACCTTCGCCTTCTGCGGAAAGAAGGATCTCATTGCCTCTTAATAACTAATTTCCAATGTTCGAATATTTTATCTACCTTAAGAATCTGATGGCCTTCCTCTTTAACACTTGCAGTAACATTGATGATAGGCTCGCCATCATCCAATAAAACCTCTAATATCAAACCTGCATCCATACCCTCCAGCGTCAATTTCGTCTTAACAAAATTAAGGGGGCACGGAACTCCTTTTAAATCTATGCGCCGATCAATTTTAAACTCATTCACCCCGCACCTTCTTTCTTATTCAACCCCACCCCAACTAAGTTAACAAATGAATTTTTAGAAGATGTGGGGTTCATAGAATTTCCTTCTTTATTATTTCTATATCTTGTCTTTCTAATGCCTCTCCGAATCTTTCCCCTTTTTCCGCGATCCGATTATAGCAGCAAATCGTATTTTCTATGATCTTGGGAATTTCTTTTTCATCGACAAAATCGGCAATCTTGCGCCCGAATTTCGGGAAACGGCCTACTTTTCCCCCGATATAAACGGCAAAACCAGCTTTCTTCAATTTCCAGGCACCAACCGGACAAACCCGTATACAATCTCCTTCAAAAAAGCAATTTCCCTTTCTGTATACCGGCTGCTTATTCTTATCCATCACAATAGCCGGCTCTCTCTTTCCCCTGCCGCAGACTTTTTCACACACCTTAGCGCATAAAGTACAACCAATGCATTTACTCAAATCCACCTCAGGTTCTCCTTGCGCCTGAAAACCAAGATCATTTTCCTGCGGCTTAACGCAAGAATTAAGGCATCCTGTAATCGCTGCCTTAAATTTCTTAGGCACATCCTTTCCAAATGCTACCGTATCTAATTCCTTAGCAAGCTTTTCAGTATCCACAAAACCAAATCGGCATACGCTAGCGCCGGGGCAGGCAACCAGATTTCTCGAACGCGGGCCACAGGCGCCTTTTAAAATGCCAAGATTCTTCAAGCCTTTAAGTAATTTCGGAATATTATTTATATGAACCCAGGGAATCTCTATCCCCTGCCGAATAGATATATGAACATAGCCGCGGCCGTATTTATTAGCTATCGCAGAGTACTTCTTTAAAATATCCGCCTTTAAATAACCTCCTGGAATACGGGTGCGCAAGATAAAGTAATCCTTCTGTTTCTGTTTTATAATGCCGCCCGTTCTTAACTCCTGCAATTCAATATCTGTATATATTTTCTTTTCCATAGAAATGCCTCCTACGCCTCAAAATATTGCTGCATAGAAAAATACCTTTCTCCTGTATCAGGCAATATCACAACAACGGTCTTGCCTTTGCCTAAGTCATCAGCCACCTTTAATGCAGCCAAGGCAGCAGCTCCAGCTGAGATTCCTACAAATAACCCTTCTTCCTTAGCTAATCTTCTAGCAGTACTAAATGCGTCATTGTCAGTTACAGTAATTATCTCATCAATAATTTTCATATTTAAAATGTCAGGAATGAATCCTGCGCCAATACCCTGAATCTTATGAGGACCTGATTCTTTCCCTGAAAGAACCGCGCTGTTCTTCGGCTCTACTACGATTATTTTTATTTTCGGATTCTTTTCTTTTAGAACTTCTCCTACGCCAGTTATTGTCCCGCCTGTGCCCACGCCAGCGACAAAAGCATCAATCTTACCATTAGTAACTTTTAGTATTTCCTGCGCTGTTGTCCTTCTATGAATTTCAGGGTTAGCCTCGTTCTTAAACTGTTGAGGCATAAAGCTGTTGGGAATCTTCTTTAAGAGCTCTTCTGCCTTTTTAATAGAACCAAGCATGCCATCAACCCCTGGCGTAAGCACAACTTCTGCGCCATAGGATTTAAGAATATATATCCTCTCTAAACTCATTGTCTCTGGCATAGTTAGTATACACCTATATCCTTTGACTGCCGAGATCATAGCTAAGCCAATTCCAGTATTACCGCTCGTTGGTTCAATAATCGTAAAGCCGCTTTTAAGCAACCCCTTATTTTGAGCATCCTCAATCATACTCAAGCAAATTCTATCCTTCACACTGCCGCCAGGATTAAACATCTCTAGTTTAGCTAAAACCTGAGCTGAGCTCTGACCAACTATGCGATTAAGCCGGATCATCGGCGTTTGCCCAATCAATTCCACAATACTTTCTGCTACTCTGTCAGAAAAAGGCATTCCTCCTCCCATGTAATAAACAAACTCTAATTTATCTCCGGCTTTTATAACCAGAGTCCCATATTTATTCTTTGTGATAATCTCTTCATTTAACTCTACAGTAACTACTTCAGGTCTGATTTTCTTTGCAACTAACAAATCCTGAATAGTCAGTGTGTTCACAATCTCTTCTTTCTTACCATTTACATAAATCACTATCGCCATTTCGCTACCTCCTTAGATCCTTTAATATGGCTCCTATAAATTCTAAAGTTCTATCCAAATCCTCTTCACTATGCGCTGTGGACAAAAAATTTGCCTCAAACGCCGATGGAGAAAAATAGACACCGCTCTTTAGCAAGTCGTGAAAGAATCTCTTAAACAATCTTACATCCTGCATCTGGCTTGAGCTAAAATCAATAACTTTTTTATCAGTAAAAAATAGGCTGAATATTGAACCAATATAATTAATCTTAAGTTTTATCTTAAAATCTTCTGCTTTCTCTCCTATCTTTTCGCAAAACTTTTTTGTCCTTCTCTCTAAAACCGGATATGGATTATCTTTTTTTAGTATACTCAGAGTTGCTATACCTGCGCTAACCGCTACGGGATTTCCTGAAAGCGTTCCTGCCTGATAAACAGGACCTTGCGGAGCCAGTAACTGCATTATCTCTTTCTTCCCTCCAAAAGCGCCCGCAGGCAAGCCTCCACCGATAACCTTGCCTAAACAGGTCAAATCAGGCTTTACCTTAAAATGTCCTTGCGCTCCCATATATGAAAGCCTGAATCCAGTTATAACCTCATCAAAGATAAGCACGATATTGTATTTATCCGCAACCTTTCTCAATGATTGCAAAAATCCTCCTTCTGGCAAAACCACACCACAATTCGCCAGCACCGGCTCAACAATAATTGCTGCCAGATCCTTTTGATATTTTTCTACCGCCGCCCTAACCTTCTCTATATCGTTATAAGGGACAACTAATGTGTGTTTCTTAAAATCTTTTGGAATGCCTGGGCAATCCAAAAGATAATCAGCATGGCCATGATAAGACCCTTTAAATTTTATAATCTTACCTTTTTTTGTATAAGCCCTGGCAAGCCTTATTGCTCCCATCACTGCCTCTGTTCCGGAATTGGTCAATCTTACCTGCTCAATGGAGGGGATTGCTTCTACAATAAGCTTGGCCAATTCTATTTCTAATCTTGTAGCTGTGCCAAAACTCGTCCCTTTCTTTATACTCTCTAACAGCGTGGCGATAACTTCTGGATGCGCGTGTCCTAAAATCAAGGCTCCCCAACTCAGACAATAATCAATGAACTCCTTGCCGCATTCTCCATAAATTTTTGAGCCTTTTGCCTCTTTCACAAATACAGGGTATCCTCCCACTGCCTGAAATGAACGCACGGGGCTATTTACTCCGCCAGGAATAAATCTTTTTGCCTCACAAAAGAGATTTTTAGCTATCTCTACACCAACCATCTCAGTACCTCTTTGCCAAAATAAGATATAACCAGATCTGCTCCGGCTCTTTTAATGGAAGTAAGAACTTCAAGCGCAAGCTCTTTTTCTCTTACCCTATCCCCATCTGCCAATTTTTTTATCATACTGTATTCACCGCTTACATTATATGCGGCAATAGGAACGTTAAACTTCTCCTTTGCGCGATAAATGATATCTAAATAAGCTAAGGCAGGCTTTACCATAACAATGTCTGCCCCTTCGTCAATATCCTGTTTTATCTCTCTTAATGCCTCATCACTATTTCTATAATCCATCTGGTAAGATTTCCTGTCGCCAAACTGCGGACGAGAATCCAAGGCCTCTCTAAAGGGCCCATAAAAGCTTGAGGCATATTTTGCTGAATAGGCTAAAATACCTGTATCAGTAAATCCGTTCTTATCGAGCATCTCTCTTATTGCTCTCACCTGGCCATCCATCATTGCTGAAAGCGCAACAAAATCCGCTCCTGCCTGGGCATGAGACAAGGCAATCTTGGCTAAAACTTCTAAGGTAGCATCGTTATCAACTTCTGGCCGATAGTTTATAGTTGATAGTTTATGGTTTTTCTTTTTTTTTCTGCCATTAGCCATAAACAATAAACCATCAACTGGTTTGACTATTCCGCAATGCCCATAAATTGTATATCCGCAGAGGCATACATCCGTAATCACAATCAGCTCTTTAAATTCTCTCTTAATTGCCTTTATTGCCTTTCGCACAATACTATCATCGCTATATGCCTGACTTCCTATTTCATCTTTAATTTTGGGGATGCCAAATAAAAGTATGGAATTTAATCCTTTTACCCCTGATATATCTTTGACTAAATTATCAATTGATAAATGGTACACGCCGGGCATAGATTTTATTTCTTTTTTTACTTTTTTTCCTTCAACAATAAAATATGGCAAAATAATATCCTTAGGGCTAAGCTGAGTTTGGCTTATCCAATTTCTTAAATTAGCGCTGCGTCTTAATCTTCTTAGCCTCGCAACTTGCATCTTTTTATCTCCTGCAGGGTTACATCTCCAATATAGCGGATTCTGACTTTCTTTGGCACTTTTTTATATCTTTTTTTAAAATTCCTTACCGTTGAAGGGCTACTAAAAATAATCTCATCAAAATCTTTTAGCTCTAAATCCGGAAGATTATCAGGTACAACATTTCTGTAAGCAAAGCTTCGAGTAACCTTTGCTCCCAATTTTATTAATTCATTTTCCAGCCCCTTATCAGAAATATCCGAACGGGGGAGGAATATTTTCTTTTTCTTCAGGTCTATCTTCTTAAGCTCCCCTATTAAACCCTTCGACGATTCATTTTTAGGCACCAAATCTGCTTTAATCCCAAAATCCGAAAGACGATGTTGAGTAGAATTTCCTACTGCCGCAACCCTTATTCCATTAAGCACCCTTGAGTCCAATCCGACAGTTCCTAATCTCTTAAAAAGATACTCAACCCCATAGCGGCTGGCAAAGATTATCCAGTCATAATCACTGATATTCTTTAAGTAATTATCGAATTCCCTGTAATCATCCATTGGCTCTATCTTAATCAGAGGAAGATAAAAAAATGCACCTTTTATGAAAAACCTCTCCCTGGACAATCCGGTAAAAAGAATCTTTTTATTCTTTCTTAACCAGCTAAATCGCTTCCCCAGCTTCACGACATCTCCGACAATAATTATTACTGGTGGCTTAATCCTCTCTCTTTTAGCCCTCTTCCCAATATCTTCTAGGGTTCCGCTTAAAACTCTTTGTGTGGTAAGAGTTGCATTTTGGACTATCGCACAACCCGTGTTTTTGGGTTTGCCCGCCTTAATTAACTCCTTGACTATTTCTGACAGGTTTTCTACTGCCATATAAAACACAACTGTCCCGACTTTACTTAAGGCCTTCCAATCAATACTGCTTACTTCTTTCTTGGGATCCTCATGCCCGGTAACAAAAACGCAAGTAGAAGCAAATCTCCTGTCGGTAAGCGGTATCCCCGCGAAACTGGCTGCAGCGCTTGCAGCAGTAACTCCGGGCACTAACTCAAAATCTATCTTATTTCTTACCAATGCATCCAACTCCTGTGAAAGGCGGCTAAAAATAGAGATGTCTCCATTCTTAAGCCGCGCTACCTTTTTGCCTTCCTTGGCCTTCTTAATAACCAAGTCGCTTATCTTTTCCTGATGGATCAAGAAGCCGTCAGAAAATCTTCCTTTTTTTGCCAGCTTATCGCAGCAGATGAGCTCCGCCCCTTCTCTTGCCTGCTCCAGGAGTCTTTCATCTACAAGGTAATCATAGATAACAACATCCGCCTCTTTAAGGATATTTAATCCTCTTACAGTTATTAAATCAGGCTTTCCGGGGCCTGCGCCAACTAAATAAACCTTGTTCTTCATAATATAGCAACCTCCCGAGAATCGATTACTGAAAGCAAGCTATGAAACTTTAAATCTTCTGTTCTTGTAACAATTGCTAAAGCCCCTTGTAAAGGATGGGGCTTGAGAATCTCAAATGGGATTCTCTCTGTTATTCTCTTCTCCAACCCAAGGCGCACTAAACCGCAAGCAGCTATAACAATCGCGTTCAGATTGCCGCTGTCTAGCTTTTTTAAACGCTCTTCGATATTTCCCCGGATATCGACTATATCAAAATCATCTCTATATCTACTCAGCTGGGCCTTACGCCGAACGCTGCTCGTGCCGATCCTTGCCCCCCGTGGAAGTTCCGCTAGTTTTAAACCAGTTTTGGATACCAGGGCGTCGTAGGGGTCTATGGGCCTGGTTTGCGCTGCTATAATCAACCCCTCTCTTAGCGCACCAGAGAGATCTTTTGCGCTGTGAACTGCAAAATCAATACAGCTATTCAAAAGCGCTTCGTCAATTTCCTTCGTAAAAAAATCAGTACCCTCTATCTCAGATATGGGCGTACTTTTATCCCTGTCGCCATAGGTATCTATGCCTATAACCACTGCCTTAAAATCAGGATAGAACATTCTTAAAGCCGCCAAAATCTCCTCAGCCTGCTTTAAAGCGAGAGGACTAGTTCTGGTTCCAACACGGTAAGTTTTCGCCATAATAAAGCCGCCTCTTGATTTATTAGTTTTTCTATTTTTTCTGTCTCAAGGGACTTCCTCTTTAAATTCTTCTGCACAATAAAACTTAGGTCCGTTAAATTAAATAATTCAACATTTTCTATTTCCTGCACCTTCGGGTCCACATCTCTTGGTATAGCCAAATCCATAATAAGCAACTTTTGAGAAATGGCGCAGCCTAAGGTTTCTTTCTTTATGATAAAATGCGGGCTTGCGGTCGCGCTGATAATGACATCCGCGTCTTTTATAAGTTGTGGCAATTTATCAAAACGTACCGCGCTCTGGCCAATCCGAGAAGCGAGTTCTTTTGCTTTCTCAAAAGTCCGATTAGAAATGAAAATGACAGTTAGTCTCTCACCCTGCAAATATTTTAATACCAGTTCTGTAACCTTGCCTGCCCCGATAATTAAAATATTCTTCCCTGAAAGAGGCCCAAGTTTTTCTTTGATAAAATCTAAAGTCACGCTTCCAATAGATACTTTGCCTTCAGAGATCGTCGTTTCCCGGTGAATTATTTTTGCAGAAGTTATGGCGGCGTTGAAGGCCGCATCTAAATATGTGTCTGTAAAGCCGGTATTTTTTGCTTCTAAAAACGCGGATTTCAGTTGTCCTAAAACTTGAGTCTCTCCTAGAATTAATGAATCCAATCCGCAAGCAACCGAAAATAAATGTCTGATTGCCTCTTTGTTGTCATAAATATATAGGTAAGGAAGAACTGTTTCTTTGCTAATCTTATGGAATTGCGAAAGAAAGCTCTGCAATTCTTCTGCGCTAGCTTTCAAGTCCTCTGTGCTGGCATACAATTCCACTCTGTTGCAAGTAGAAAGGATAACCGCTCCTCTAAGAATAGGGCTTTCTTTGAGCAACAGAAGCGCCTTTTCACGCCCTCTTTTAGAAAAGGCGAGTTTTTCCCTTACTTCAAGTGGGCTGAACTTATGATTTGTGCCAATAACTATAATACTCGCCCCGTTAGAAATTTTTCGTCCAAAAACGTTCACTATAGAATTCCTAACGGGGCTCATTCTATCTTTAGTTCCTCTTCAGTAATCTTTCCTTCTACAATTTTAAATGACCTCACCGAAGGATTCTTTTTATCCTTTATGGAGATGATTACATATGATGCCTCGGGATACAATGCAAGCTCTACATCATGGCTTGAAGGATAAGCCTCACTTGCTACGTGCGAATGATATATCCCAAGCATTTCCTCACCCTTATTTCTTATCTCTTTCATCACCTTTAATTGCTCCTTGGCATCCATAAAGAACGTCTGTGGACTTTTCTCTACATTGATCATTTCATAAACTTTTTTGACTCTTTCGTGGCTACCAGTTAATATTCCACAAGCCTCATTAGGGAATTCGCGAATGGCGTGTTCCGCTATCATTTTAAATAACTCTTTTTTCAATGTAAGCATCTATCTCCTTATGAATAAGAATAATAACAAATAAGCAATCACCACAGAGATTAATGGCGTAATTAGCCAAACAATAAATGTCTTCTGAATCACACGATGATCCCAGGTGTGCTGATGGCCATTTTTCAAACAGCTTACGGCAAATATTGATGATAGATTCAGTTGCACTAACGACTGCGGGATTCCTAAAAGCGAGGCAAATATTAATAGAGTTGCGGTAACAAAAGAAATCAGGGTGCTTGAGAAAAGACCTAAAGGGACTATTTCTTTGCCAGCGGTCTGAAGCGGCCCCTTTCCCAATACAAGTGCCCCTAAGCCGAAAATGGGAGAGACTAGAAGCAACCCCGAATTAATTCCGATGAGCCCTGCGCCAAATAACGGGCCAACAGCATTCCCCACATTATTGGTACCAATGGCAAAAGCAACATAGCAACTGACAATTATGGCCGACAACCTTAATTTCTTTTCATTGGCAAATAACTTCTGGTAAATATGCAGGTTATCATGCTCTGGCGGATAGATTTTTCGGTAAATCCACAAAGTCAAAGCATAAGAAAGAAGGGGCAAGATAACCCACATCGGCAGAATCTTCAAAATTAGCGTCTTTAGATGCAGGTGTTTGAAGTAGATCCCTGCACCGACTATGGCTCCCACTGTAACCTGACTGGTAGACTGAGGAATTTTTAGCATATTTGCTAAGAATAGCCCTAAAGAAGCTGCTGTAAGGATAATCAGCGCAATATCAAAGGTAACCAATCCTTTTGGCAGAAGATTCTTGCCTAAGGTGAACGCTACATTCCTGCCTAGCAGAATACCGCCTAACACCACGAATAACCCGAATAATATGAGCGCATGCTTTCTCCTAATGAGTCTGCTTCCGTAAATGGAAGAGAAGGAAGGCGCAATGCCGCTTGCTCCCATATTCATGGCGAAAAATATAACCACAATTATCAAAAGGACTATTTTAACCACAATGTCTCTCCTCTATATTCCGTCACCAGCTACGTTCTTCAGTGGCCGGGTATGTATTCCGCATTCGCCGCCGCATTTACTGGTACCAATCCAGCGTCCGGCGCGCTCGTTTTCATCGGTGGTAATCTTTGTGCAAGGAAGGCACCCCAGGGACCTATAGCCTTCGCCATAAAGTGGGTTTACTTTTACTCCGTAAAGAGCCAAATATTGCCAAACCTCCCGTTCTTTCCAGATAAGAATCGGATTTAGCTTAATCAGCCCTTTATCCCTTTCTTCGACTTCCTTAAAATCTGTACGTGTCCTTCCCTCCGTGCAACGCAAGCCCGTAACCCAGCATGTTACATTCATTTCTTCGATAGCCCTTCTGGTTGGTTCTACTTTTAATATGTCGCAGCACTTGTCAGGGTCGATTTCATACAATTTATCAGGAATTTCAACATCACTTTTGTAAACCTTTATCTCTGGATACCGAGCTACTGTCTCCTGCATAAATTTCACTGTCTCTTTCGGCTTAAATCTAGTAGTAACTATAAAACCTCGAATTTTATGGCTAACTCTTTTTGCTAGATCCCACACACATACGGAGTCCTTTCCTAAGCTGTTTGCTACAACAAGCCCATCGCCATATTTTTTATAGGCCTCGTCTATTAGGGCTAAGGACCTGTCCACCTTCTCTTTAAAATTCAAAGTTTCTACTAATTCCTTTAAATCATCTTTGTTATCGAACAAGCTCATTTTTACCATCCTCCTTTTACATATAAATGATACTTATATATCATAAGCAAAAAAATTAAATTTGATAAACCATAGCACCCTCTACACTTTTGGCCTTATTTGCAATATCTTCAAAATTAATTTTATCTAATACCTTAACTATAGAACCTTCCACCTCCTTCCAAATAGCCGTAAATACTGATCTTTTCTGAGCTGCGGTATCCGCCAATTGTAAAAGAGGACCTTTAATCTTACGCATCACGTCGCCTAAGTTTATTTCGCGAGGTGCCTTAGCTAGTCTATATCCTCCCTGCCTGCCCCTGACGCTTTCTACTAGCCTTGCGCTTTTTAACTGAATTAGAATCTGCTCTAGATATTTAATTGGGATATCTTGTCTCTTAGCTATCGCAGACACCTGAGTCAGCTTCCGACCCGGCCAGTTTAAAGCTAATTCTAAAAGCGCCCTACACGCATATTCACTCTCGGCTGAAATCCTCATTTCATCACCATCTATTCGATATTAGTAAGTCTATCAACATAATAGAGTATACATTATTGCCCCCTCCGTGTCAAGAGAAAAATTAAATTTTTTTACTTAGGAATGTTGGATGCTGAATTGTGAGGTTCTTATGGGTAGAAAACACCCTATATCCTTAGGGCAAAAAGGTCTTCCTCTTTAATTGCCGTAACCGTGATATGGCTTTCATTCTTTTCTGTTGTCCTGCGGTACTCAACTTCGAGATGGCGGTCGGGAGGAATATCGCTATATCGCGCTAAGATACGTGCAGCAACGTTTAGATGAGCATCGCTAAAGCAACCCCTGCCTATCCCTATAGGACCAGGGACACTGACGGACCTAATATGCAGATCTCTTTCTTCGGCAAGTGCCAGCAATTTATCATTCTCTTTCTCGTCCCTTCCTACAATTAACTTACTGCTTGGACTGAGGCGAAAATGCCTTCCTACCTTCAGAAGCTTGATATCGTGCACCGTGAAATCCGGATTATGTTTCATCAAATCCCGCATCCTGTCAGCAAATCCTTTGTCCGTTAAGAGGCATCCTCCTGCTGGACAAGGATAGTCATTAATGCTAAGCTCGCTAGCTAGTTGTATCTGAGGTTTCCGGGAACGACCTTATATGCCCAGCAATTTTTCGCGGTCAACTAACCCCTCCTTTTCCGGTATGGTAGGCTCCATCAGTTTTGCGCATAATGGTCTTACGATAAGACCGGTAAGACCGCTTTCTTCCTCTATGATGCGCATAGCGTCCATTCGCTGCGACATCGGCCGCTCACCAAGAACTTCTCCGGTCACGATAAACGAAGCGCCGGACCACCTCATATATTCACCAGCCTTTTTGAAGATAAATATCCTGCAGTCAAGGCATGGGTTGAGATTTCTTCCGTATCCGTGCTTCGGCGCCTTAACGATGTTTATGTATTCTTTGGTCACCTCAAATACTTTAAGACCAACTCCCAGGGAGGCGGCGGCAGACGTGCTGGCAAGACACGTCTTGCCTCGGGAGGTACAGTTACAAAATATGGTCAGGAAATTGACTGCTTCAATTTCTATGCCTTGATCCTTTATAAGTCTTGTGGCCAGTATGCTATCCAGGCCTCCAGAAAGTAACGCTATCGCTTTCGCCATATTTCACCAATAAAAAACTCCCTTCAAAACTCTACTGTGCCATGACCATCTCTTTTTTGCTGGAGGATTGCACAAGAGGGGACTGTTGTAAAATGCCTCCAAACTGTCATCGTCCGGCTTGACCGGACGATCCAGAAAATTTTCTCGACGAGCATTCCGATTACTGGATTCCGGCTTTCGCCGGAATGACGACTTTGAGCTATTTTGCAACAGTCCCAAGAGATAGCGTCTTTTTTATCTCCCCAGCGGCCTTTCTCCCAGAGAAAAGCATTCCTGCAAACGTCGGTCCCATACGCGGTATTCCATATACCGTAGCTACTGCCATACCAATTGCATATAGGCCGGGATATATTTCTCCCGTTTTTTCAACCACAAGGTCTTCTGAAGAATTAACATCCATAGGGCCATAAGTCTGTAGCTTAAGAAGTCCTCTCTTCTCAAGACTCTTGGCTACCCAGGCATCGTGGCCGGTGGCATCAATGACAACTTTTGATTCCAAGGCAATGGGATCGACGCAGGTAATCTGCCGCGGCAGGGCTGAAACCGGTGACCAGTTAATTACCGCGCCTTCCACCCTATTGCTACGTAACACCACATCATCAAACTTCGTTAGGTTAAGTATTTTTGCGCCCGAATCACATGTAGCAGAAATGAGTTTTGAACAGGCGCTCGGTCCGTCTGCAACAAATAACCCGTCTTCTATCTCCTTGTGCGGTATTTTTAACTCATTAAGAATTTTATCTGCCGGCGCCCTGAAAGTCAGCGTATTCATAAAATAACCGCCGATCCAGAAACCGCCTCCTATGTAGTTATTGCTTTCGATGATTAAGATCTTAAAACCCGCGTTGGCTAAATCACGCGCTGCCATAAGTCCGCTAGGACCCCCACCCACAACGATGACATCAGAGACAATATAATCCACAAACCACTTGGTAAACTCACCGACAATTGCCCGGCTTATCTGAGACTCTGTTATCTTCTTAAACATCTTTCTCCTCCCTCGTATAATATGTTACCTATTAATAATGTCAGTTCTTTTTGTTAAACCTAAAGAAGGATAACCGCTAGAGAAACAAAAAACCCTTATGCCAAACGCATAAGGGCTACATATTCCAACCTCCTCTCCCTCCGCTGGCATTATCCAGATCAGGTTCATTGGGTAATCCGCTTACCACGCGGAACTCTCAGGCCGTATTCACAACCTCCCCTATTACACTATACTTTATATATACTCTTTAACTTCGGGTTTGTCAACAGTTTTCTTAAAATTTT
>CAKKQB010000042.1 GCA_919901915.1 Omnitrophica bacterium GWA2_41_15 | reverse complement strand
TACTACTACTACTACTACTACTACTACTACTACTACTACTACTACTACTACTACTGGCTCAAGCCTTTTCTTATTTCCTAAGGAAACTTCATTTCATTTATGTGATCTGGCGCTGAAAAAAGAATTCAGGACAATCCAAGAATTATCTTCCTTTGACGAAGGAATACTTAGAGAAATAGGCAATATCCTCTTAGGCAATTATTTAACTATCCTCTCCAATAACCTTAAGGCAGAGATGGTTGAAGGTATGCCTAAATTCTCTTCGGGTATGTTTGGCGCGATATTAGAAGAGGTGCTCGCCAGTTTTGCCAAGGAGAGTATGGAGGCGCTGGTGGTAAAAATTGAATTAACGGTTAAAGACATGAGTATAAAAGGGTACCTGCTTATTATCCTTAAGCCCGAAGAGATTGAGGCCTTGTTGAATGCCTTGTGAGCAAGCAATGGATATTGAAGTGCCGATGGGAGAATTAATGGTAACTCAAGTGGCTTTGGCTAAAGGAGGCCAAACCACGGCCTTGTGGCCAGAAGAGGTTAATCTCACTACTCATGCAGTGGGCTCCTGCGCGGTGATTGCTTTATATGACCCTAAGCTTAAAATCGCTGGGATGATACATGCGATGTTGCCTCATGCGCACGTCGGCCAGCCAGACGCCAAATACGTAGACACCGCCATAGATTCAGTCTTAGAAAAGATGCGCACACTTGGCGCGCAAAGTTTTGATATCGAGGCCAAGCTGGTGGGCGGGGCAAATATGTTCGGCCTTTCCAGCTCAGATATCGGCAGGGATAATATCTTAAGCGCGAGAAAGAAGTTAAAAGAAGTCGGTATAAAATTAATTGGAGAATCTATTGGCGGCTCAGTAGGCAGGTCCGTAGAATTCTCGGTAGCTACCGGCATTATTACGGTAAAGATAAGTTTTTGAAAATAGACTATGAAGAAAATCCTTTTAATAGATCCAGACCCGGCATTTAGAAAACAGGTAGAAGAGATGCTGAAGGGACAGGACTATAATTTAGTGTCTGCCCAAGAACTTTCAAGAGGCATAAACCTTTTAAAAAAGGATGAATTCGGTCTTATTCTCTTAAACCTTTTGCTTCCTGACTGTAAAGGCTTAGAAGTTATCTCCAGGGTATATGCTAAGATAAAAGATATACCGATCATCGCATTATTTGAAAAGGAAGATGTCGTCCTAGAACAGCATGCAATTTATAATGGTGCCACAGATTGTCTTTTAAAAAAAGAGTTAGATACAAAATTTCTTAGGCGTTCAATACAAAATGCCTTCAGGCACCAGAAGTTACTCTTAGATTTAATCAGGGGCCAATCTAAATTGCAGGTAAGTGAAATACAACTGCACGACCTTATTGAATGTGTGCAAGACGGTATAATGTTAAGTGATAAAGAAGGTCACTTTGAGGTATTTAATGTTGAGATGCAGGAGATTTCTGGTTATACTCTTGAGGAGGCAAATAGCTCTTATGATTTTAGTAAACTAATTTATCCTGCTCCCCAAGACCACCAGAAGGCATTAGCCTGTTTAAATGAGATTAAAAGGGACAGACCTTACGAAACCGAGACTACTATTCAGGTGAAGGATGGGACAACCAAAACCCTCTTGGTAACCACATCTTTGATAGATTATAAAGACCGCGAGATGTTCTTAAGTGTCTATCGCGATATCACTATCCGAAAAAAAACAGAGGAGGAACTTAAGCGAGCACATGAAGAGCTTAAAAGAGTAGATCAACTCAAAACCGACTTTGTCTCCACTGTCTCCCATGAGTTACGCACCCCACTTGCTATTATCAAAGAAGGCGTCTCTTTAGTTTTAGATGGGACAGCCGGCCCAGAAAATGAGAAACAAACCCAACTCCTTACCACGGTAAAAGCAAGCATAGATAGGTTAGTGCGGCTCATCAATAACCTCTTGGATATATCTAAGTTAGAGGCAGGTAAAACGGAATTCAATCCGGTGCTGGTTGATTTTTCCGTTATGCTGCGGGATATCTGTGCCAAATGGAAGATAGAGACGGATAAGAATTGCCAGGGTATTGAGTGTTGTTTACCCGATTTACCCGTCAATATCTATATTGACCCTGACAAGCTAACCCAGATACTGGATAATCTTATTTCTAATGCTATAAAATTTACCCCTAAAGAAGGTAAGATAAAAGTAGAATTAAAAGACGAAAAAAAGCAAATAGAAATATCTATTTCCGATACCGGCATAGGCATAGCCAAAGAAGATTTACCTAATGTATTCAGCAGATTCCAGCAGTTTAGCCGGCCGCAAGGCGGCGCAGGCTATAAAGGAATTGGTTTAGGCCTGGCCATAGTTAAAGAATTGATAGAAATACACAAAGGTGAAATTAAGGTTGAGAGCGAACTTGGCAAAGGCACTAAATTCATCCTTACCCTTCCTAAAATAGCGGCAGAAGAGATATTTAAAGAATATATTACCAATGGATTGAAAGAAGCAATTGATAGAAAGTCATCTTTGTCATTGATAGTAATGCGTATTGTTGAATTTAGCCAACTCCAGGAAAAATGGGGCGAGAAGCCCCTCTATTTACTTACTGATATAGAGAGAGTGATTAAGGATTCCTTGCGTCGGAGGTTAGACGCGGTATTAAGAAGCACTGGCGAGCTTGTCATCCTTCTGCCCGATACCAGAAAAGAAGATGCTGAAGTAGTCAAGAAGAGAATTGAAGAAGCAGTTAGAACCTATCTATCTCAATGCAAAGAGGAATGGATAAAAGAAATTCGTATTACTCTGGGCGCTGCCACCTTTCCTGATGAGGCAAACAACCACGAGGAGTTGTTAGGCAAGGCTCGTGGGGGGGGGTATTAAATACAGGAGGGTAAAAAACAATGCCAAAAAAAATTCTCTTCATTGATGATGAGCCTGATTTGGTGATGCTTATGCAGACAAGACTGGCGAGCCACGGTTACCAGGTGCTCTCTGCTTTTGATGGCGAGGAAGGCCTGAAGATGGTGCAAGAAGAAAAACCCGACCTCATCCTGCTGGATAAAATAATGCCTAAGATGGATGGGCTTGAAGTTTGCCAGCGCCTCAAAGCCGACCCTAAGACAAAAGATATTCCTGTAATGATTGTCTCCGCCTCAGGCGGAATGGATTTACCGGAAAGATGCCTTGCTGCCGGTGCAGACGACGTTATCATCAAACCCTTTGAGGCAGAGGACCTTCTTGCTAAAATAAAGGCGTTGCTTAAGGAATAGATGGATGAGCCAAAAAGATGATTTAGAAAAGGCGAAGAATGAGCTTGTGGGCATGATAGCGCATAAGGTGCGCACGCCATTGGCTATAATGAAAGAAGGCTTATCTTTAGTGCTGGATGAGGTGCCGGGTAAATTAAATCCTAAGCAAACGAAAATGCTTAATATGGTAAAGGACAACGCGGACCGTCTAATCAAGTCTGTCGAGGATATTTTGCAGAAACCGTGGGATAAAATACGGTTCTTTCGTGTTTAGGGCGAAAACCTTGGGCTTAAAAGTCCGCAGT
>CAKKQB010000041.1 GCA_919901915.1 Omnitrophica bacterium GWA2_41_15 | reverse complement strand
TTAACTTTCCCTCATAAGCAGGGGGGTAACGATCTATGGTATCATTCCCAAAATTTTCAAAAAATTTTCTTGACTTAATTTAAAAATGTAGTATACTATTTTTCTTATGAATAAAACACATGAAGTTAAAAAAACTGATATAAAAAGGCAATGGTATATTGTGGATGCCACGGATAAGGTGCTAGGCCGGCTTGCTACTAAGATAGCAACTGTCTTAAGGGGCAAGCACAAGGTTACCTTTAGCCCGTATTTGGATAACGGGGATGGTGTGATAGTTATAAATGCTTCAAAGATTAAGGTTACGGGGAGAAAACTTAATCAGAAAATATACCGTCGTTATTCAGGTTATCCGGGCGGCTTAAGAGAAGTACGTTTAGAAAATATGTTGGATAAGAGGCCAGCTACAGTGATTAGGTTAGCGGTTGAAAGGATGCTTCCCGGCGGCCCGTTAGGCAGGGACATGGTAAGGAAATTGAAAGTTTATGCTGATGATAAGTATCCGCATAAAGCGCAAAATCCAATTGCTCTTCCCGATTATTTGTTAAAATGAAGTTTGAGGAGGTTAAAGGATGGATCAGCTTGTAAGGTATATGGCGGTTGGCAGGCGAAAAGAGTCTAAGGCTAGAGTGCAGCTTGCTCCAGGAAAAGGGAAGGTTACCGTAAATCACCGGCCAATAGAAAAATATTTTTTGAGAGAAACGGATAGAATTATTATAAAACAACCGTTATCTTTAACGAATAACGTTAATAAATATGATATCGTTGCTAATATCAAGGGGGGCGGGGCAACTGGACAGGCAGGCGCTTTGCGTCTTGGAATTTCGCGCGCTTTGATAATATCAGATCAGAATCTTAAGGATTTATTGCGTAAGCACGGTTGCCTTACTCGTGATCCGCGTATGAAGGAGCGCAAGAAATACGGCCTGAAAGGCGCGCGTAAACGCTTCCAGTGGACAAAGAGGTAGAAAAAAAGGTTGCATAGATTTATATAGATAAAGAAATAAAAAATCCCGCTCGATGAGCGGGATTTTTTTTGTGGTTGTCCGACGAAAAAATCCTTGACGGAAGCATTTTTTTATCTTAATATAGTTAATATGTGACTGTTACGAAATACCTTTTTTCGTCATCCTGAGCGAAGCGAAGGATCTTATCAGCGTCGAGATTCTTCGGCCTTCGGCCTCAGAATGACGCAAAGTTTGGCATTTTGCAACAGACCCAATATCGAAAGATCAGCGCTTGATTTTAAATTTTATACTTTAAAAATTTTAGGTTCTTTCGTAATTATTGTAACTTGTTGCAGGTATTCCCCCCTCCCTAGCCCTCCCCACAAGGGGGAGGGAATAGTATAATGCAGGTATTCCTCTCCCCTTGTGGGAGGGGTAAGGGGAGGGGTAGATTGAAAAAAATAAGAGAACAGCGTTGATATTTCCGTGATTAATGGTTTATATCATAATAATTACGAAAGAATCAAATTTTACCCGATTATACTTAGGAGACAACTATGGTAAATGTAGGTATTGTGGGCGCGACAGGTTATGCCGGCGAAGAATTAATTGATATTCTTTTGAGGCATCCGCAGGTAAGGATTACAAATGTTTCCGCCACTGCCAAGCGCGGTAAGCCTGTTAAGATTTCCGATATATTACCGAGGTTTAAAGGCAGGATTGATTTAATTTGCGCGGAATTTGATTTTGCTGAGATTATCAAGAATTGCGATTTAGTTTTTTTGGCGTTGCCGCATACTGTTTCTATGGCTATTGCGCCTAAATTATTGAAAGCAGGTAAAAAGGTAATTGACCTAAGCGCGGATTATAGATTAAAAAATACAAAAATTTATGAAAAATTTTACAATATCAGACATAAAGATAAAATAAATTTGGGGTTTGCGGTTTATGGGTTGCCTGAAATATATCGGTTAAAAATTAAAAACGCGAAACTTATTGCTAATCCCGGCTGTTATTCAACGGTAAGCATATTAGCTCTGGCGCCTCTCGCGGCTTTTGATTTGGTAGATGCGGGTGAGGTTATTATTGATGCCAAATCCGGGGTTACTGGCGCTGGCAAGAAATTAGTTGATGGGCTCTTGTTCCCAGAGGTAAATGAAGATTTTAAAGCATATAAAGTAAATACGCATCAGCATACACCGGAGATTGAGCAGGAGTTGACGAAGTTGGCAGGTAAAAAAATAAAAATAACGTTTGTCCCGCATCTTCTGCCGCTTAATAGGGGGATTTTAGTAACGATATACGCGAAGAAAGCGCAAAGCGAAAAGCGCAAAGCGCAAAGTTTAATTAGCTTATATCAGAAATTCTATAAGAAAGAGCCGTTTGTGCGAATTAGGGATGAAGGGGATTTTCCCGGATTAAAAGATGTAGTAAAAACTAATTTTTGCGATATCGGGATTAAAGAAAATAAAGATAGTATAATAATTATTGCTGTTATTGATAACTTGTTAAAAGGCGCGTCAGGTCAGGCAGTGCAGAATATGAATATTATGTACAAATTTCCGGAATACACAGCGTTATTGTAAATGAAAATACATAAGAAAGCGATATTACCTTTGGGTTTTCAGGCGAACGGGGTTGCTTGCGGGATTAAAAAATCCGGGAAATTAGATTTGGCATTATTTTATTCTAATGTTCCTGCGAAGGCCGCTTGTTTATGGACCGCGAATAAAATTTCTGCCGCGCCTATTCAGTTAAATAAACGATATCTTAGAATAAATAAACAATTTCAAGCGATAATTGTAAACAGCGGTAACGCGAATTGTTTTACGGGTTTAGCTGGTTTATCTGACGCGGAAGAGACGTCCGTAAGTTTGGCAGGGGTTTTAAATATAAAAAAAGAGGCTGTTCTGGTAAATTCTACAGGTATTATCGGCAGGCGTTTGCCTTTGCCGAAGATTAAGAATGCAATTAAGGATTTGGTTTTAGGCCTTTCTCGGGGAGGTATAGATAAGGCGAAACGAGCTATAATGACCACAGATACATTTGCCAAGGAAGTTGTCGTAAAATTTAGCATGGCTGGAAAAATCGTGACTATCTGTGGTGTGGCTAAAGGCGCTGGTATGATCGCGCCTGATTTGGCGACCATGCTTTGTTTTATTTTTACTGACGCCTTTATCACGCAAGGCGCGTTAGAAAAAGCCTTAAAGGTTTCCGTGGACAGTTCTTTTAATTGCATAACTATTGACGGATGCATGAGCACAAATGACAGCGTAATGCTGCTGGCAAATGGTTTGGCCGGAAATGATTTGATTGAGACGAATAAAAATTTTAATTTATTCGTTCAGTCTTTAAGCGCGGTGTGCCTGGAATTGGCAAAAATGATTGTCCGGGATGCTGAGGGCGCAACCAAATTTATCCGGATTAAGGTAGACAAAGCAAAAAGTTTTTCAGAAGCAAAAAAGATAGCATTATGTATTGCTAACTCCAATCTTTTTAAGACTGCCATGTATGGGGAAAATCCTAATTTTGGCAGGATTGCCGCGGCCGTTGGCGCGAGTGGAGTAGATGTGAAAGAAAAGGACATCAAAATAAAGGTTAGTCCTTTAAACAAAAAAGAAATAAATGTAGACGTGAGCGTTAAAAGAGGTAATTCTTGCGCTGTGATTTATACTTCGGATTTGACTCTGGAGTATGTCAAGATAAACGCGGAATATAATTAAAAACGTTAACCCGTTGCCCGTTTTCCCGTTGTTCGTTCAACGGGTTAACTGGCTAACCGGCTAACTGGCTAACGGATATGGAAGAAGCAATAAAAAAAGCGGATGTTTTAATTGAAGCGCTGCCTTATATTAAAAAATTTTACAGGAAAATAGTTGTTGTAAAATACGGCGGCAGTATATTAGGTGATGAAAAAATCAGAAAGAGTGTTTTGGAGGATATTGTTTTTTTGAAATTTGTGGGTTTATCGCCGGTGCTTGTGCATGGAGGCGGACCGAATATCAGTGAACGTATGCGTCAGGAAGGAAGAAAAACTGAATTTGTAGATGGGATGCGCGTTACAGACGCGGCAACTCTTAAGGCGGTTGAAGAAGAGTTGGAGGAGCTTAATAATATTATCGTGAAAGAGATAGAAGAGTTAGGCGCGAATGCCATAGGTCTAAATGGCAAGGATAAAGATATAATTCAGGTTGAAAAGAAAAAAGCGAAGATTGATTTAGGCCTGGTGGGGCATATTACAGGTATAAATAATAGTTCCATATTAGAGGAAATAAAAAAGGACAAAATCGTGGTTGTTTTGCCGATGGGGAAAGGTATTGATAAGAGAGCTTACAATGTCAACGCGGATGAGGCGGCATCAAATATAGCCGTGTCTTTGGGGGCGGAGAAATTAATTTTGTTGACCAATGTAAGAGGTATTATGCGTAATTCTGACGATCCCCATTCATTTTTGTCAACCTTGACTGAAAAAGAAGCAAAAGGTTTAATAGAAAATAATATAATACAAGAGGGTATGATTCCGAAGGTTAAGGCATGTTTTGCCAGCCTTGATAATGGCGTAAAAAAAGCGCATATTATAGACGCGCGCCTTCCGCATGCCCTGCTTCTGGAAATATTTACGAACCAAGGCATTGGGACGGAGATAGTTCGTTAAATGGTTAGCCGGTTAGCCGGTTTGCCGGTTTGCCGGTTGAATGCGAGGCAAGCGAAATATGAAATTGCAGGAAGTGTTTGATAGTTATAACGACTATATAATGCCTACCTATACAAAAACGCCTTTAGTTTTTGTAAAAGGCAAGGGTAGTAAACTTTGGGATATTCATAATAATGTTTATTTGGATTTTTTTCCGGGTTGGGGAGTCGGGAGCCTGGGGCATTGTCATCCTAAAGTGATGCAAGCGGTGCGTGATCAGATTTCAAAATTAATATTTATTCCGAATAGTTATTATCATATATCGCAGGCAAAATTAGCGAAAGAACTTATTTTTTGGAGTTATCCGGGTAAGGTTTTTTTCTGTAATTCAGGCGCTGAGGCAAATGAAGGCGCGATAAAGCTAAGCCGCAAATTCGGTCAGGCCCAGTTGGGCTCTGACACTTCCTCGGCCATACCGGCCTCGGTCGGCCAAGGTAGATATGAAATTATAACTTTTGAGAATTCTTTTCACGGAAGGACGCTTGCTGCTTTAGCCGCTACTGGTCAGAAAAAGTATCAGGCTGGTTTTGAGCCTTTGCCGGAAGGCTTTAAAACAGTTAAATTTAATGACATTGAAGAAGTAAAAAAAGCTCTTACTGATAAAACGGCAGCCATAATGTTAGAGTTAGTTCAGGGGGAGGGCGGAATAAATGTGGCGGATAAGGATTTTGTTTTATCTTTAAGAAAAATTTGCGATGAAAGAAAGTTGCTTTTAATTATAGATGAGGTTCAGACAGGTATCGGAAGAACCGGGAAATCATTTTGTTATCAGCATTACGGTATAATTCCTGATATAATGACTTTAGCAAAAGCGCTTGCCGGAGGTTTGCCTGTAGGGGTTATGGTGGTAAAAAAAGATATCGCGGATATATTAGGTCCAGGTATGCATGCTTCCACATTTGGAGGAGGCCCTGTTATTTGCAAAGCAGCGCTGGCGGTTTTAAGGGCGCTTCAGGAAGAAAAATTGCTGGCAAATGTTAAAAAAACAGGAGACTATTTATTTTTAAAACTTAACGCGTTAAAGGATAAATATCAGGTTATAAAAGAAGTAAGGGGCATGGGGTTGATGGCAGGGGTAGAGTTGAATATTGAAGGTAAAGGTATAGTTGAGGAATGCATGAAAAAAAGGCTTTTAATTAATTGTACACATGGTAAAATATTACGGTTTATGCCGGCATTGAATATAACGAAGAGAGAGATTGATAAGGCGGTAGGGATATTGGATGGCATATTAAAAGACACGGATATACACGGATAAAATAACGGATGGACGCGGATTAATCTATCTGTGTCCATCCTGTTAAAAAATCCGTGATAATCCGTGTATAAAAAGATGAAAAAAGATTTTATCACTATTAAAGATTTAACAAAAAAAGAAATTGAGGATATTTTTAAGCTTACTGGTCAGCTTAAGAAACATAAGGCTAAATTTAATAGGGTTTTAACCGGAAAGACTCTGGCCTTGATTTTTCAAAAACCATCCAATAGGACGCGGGTTTCTTTTGAAGTGGGGATGTGCCAGTTAGGAGGCAATTCTATTTATTTAGCTCCCCATGAAATAGATTTAGGGGTGAGGGAATCTATAAGGGATGCGGCTATGACGCTTTCCAGGTATGTTGACGCGATAGCGCTTAGGACATTTAAGCACGATGATATTTTAGAAATGGCAAAATATTCCGCTGTTCCGGTAATAAATGGCTTATCGGATATTGAGCATCCTTGCCAGGCAATGGCGGATGTTTATACGATAAAGGAGAAATTCGGTAAACTTAAAGGAATAACTTTAGCTTATGTAGGTGACGGAAATAACGTTTGTAGTTCCCTGCTTAGAGCTTGCGCGAAATGTGATTTACGCTTGAACGTGGCAGCCCCTAAAGGATATGAACCGGATAATTCTATTTTAAAGGAAACTTCAGCAAATCTGTTTTATAATTCTTCTGAAGCGGTTAAGGGCGCGGATGTGATTTACACTGATGTCTGGGCGAGTATGGGGCAGGAGAAAGAGGCTGAAATTAGAAAAAAGGCATTTAAGGATTTTCAGGTAAATAGAGAACTTGTTAAATCGGCTAAAAAGGATTGTCTGATTATGCATTGCCTGCCTGCCCATCGGGATGAGGAGATAACCGCGGATGTTATTGACGGAGCAAATTCTATTGTTTTTGATCAGGCGGAAAATCGGTTGCATGTGCAGAAAGCGATTCTCATAAAATTGTTAGAGAGGTAAAAAAATGAAAAAAGTTATATTAGCTTATTCCGGCGGTTTAGATACGTCATGTATTGTTAGATGGCTTAAAGATCGGGATTATGAAGTTATTTGTTTTGTCGCGGATCTAGGCCAGGGCCTGGGTAAAGGAGAAGATTTTCAGGCAATAGAAGAAAGAGCGCTTGTTGCTGGCGCGTCTAAAGTGTATATAAAAGACCTGCAGGATGAGTTTATAGAGGATTTTGTTTTGCCGGCTTTAAAGGCAAACGCGGTATACGAAGGAAAATATCTGTTGGCAACCGCGTTGGGCAGGCCATTAATCGCGAAATATCTTGTTCAGATAGCGCATAAAGAAAAGGCAACTATAGTGGCGCATGGATGCACGGGTAAGGGCAACGATCAGGTGAGGCTTGAAGTTAGCGTAGGCATATTAGACCCGAAATTGGAAATCATTGCTCCGGTCAGAAACTGGGAATTTAAATCAAGGGAGGAAGAAATAGAATATGCTATCAAAAATAATATTCCCATAGACGTCACCAAGAAAAAGCCTTACAGTGTCGATAGAAATATTTGGGGTATAAGTATTGAGGCTGGGGTATTAGAGAATTTAGAACAGGAGCCGCCTGATGACGTGTATTTAATTACGAAGAGTCCTTCAAATGTATCGGGCTATCCTAAGTACATAGAGATCTCTTTTGAAGAGGGGGTGCCTAAAAAAATCGACGGTAAAAACTATAAATTAAAATCTTTAATCAGCCACCTTAATGAAATAGGCGCTTTGCATGGCATAGGCAGGGCGGATTTGGTGGAAAACAGGCTTGTGGGAATCAAGTCAAGAGAGATTTATGAAGCGCCTGCCGCCACCATTCTTCTCACTGCTCATAAGGAGATGGAAAGTCTCGCGCTGGACAGAGAGCTTGCGCATTTTAAGGAGATTATTTCGCTTAAATACGCGGAATTGGTTTATTATGGCCTCTGGTATTCTTCTTTGAAAATGGCATTAGATGGTTTTGTGGAAGCTACGCAAAGTCGGGTAACCGGAACTATAAGGTTAAAATTATTTAAGGGAAGTTGTATCCCTGTTGCCAGAAGCTCGCCTTACTCGCTTTATAAAAAAGAATTAAGTACTTATGGTAAAGAGGATAAGTTTGATCAGAAATTGGCGGAAGGTTTTATCAAAGTTTGGGGAATGCCATATCGGTAATTAGCGTAGAGCGTATAGCGTAGAGCGTAGAGCGTAGAGTTTTTCTATCCGCTATACGCTCTACGCTAAAAAATAAGGGTTTATTTATGTCGAAAAAACTGTGGGGGACGAGATTTCCTAAAAGGACGAGTTTATTAACTGACAGGTTTACTTCCAGCATCTCTTATGACCAGCGGTTGGCTAAATATGATTGCTTAGGAAGTATCGCCCACGCAAGAATGCTGGGCAGGCAAAGAATAATTCCCCTTAAAGACGCGTCTTTGATTGTAAAAGGGCTCGAGTCTATTCTAAAAGATGTGGTGAATGGCAAATTTAAATTTGACCTCAATCAAGAGGATGTGCATTCTAATATTCAGGACGCGCTTTTTAAGAAGATTGGCCGCTCGGCAGATAAACTGCATACTGCCCGTTCCAGAAATGATCAGGTTGTTTTAGATGTAAAAATGTTTATGAGGGATGAGGTAAATGAGTTTTTAAGGCTGATTACGCTTTTACAAAAATCTATTTTGAAGTTCGCGGAAAATAATTCGCAGGTAATTATTCCGGGTTATACTCATCTGCAGATGGCGCAGTGTGTGCTTTTAGCGCATCATCTGCTTGCTTATATTGAATGCATGGAAAGGGATAAAGAAAGACTCAAAGACAGTCAAAAAAGGCTCTCTCTTATGCCTCTGGGAAGTTGCGCGCTTTCAGGGACAAGTTTACCTATTTCTCGTGAGCAAGTAAGAGTAGAATTGGGGTTTGGGGCTTTAACCGGAAATAGCATTGATAGCGTAAGTGACCGGGATTTTATCATTGAATTTCTTGCTGGTTTATCCATTTTGTCAGTGCACTTATCGCGTTTGGCAGAAGATTTGATTCTCTGGTCTACCAAAGAATTTAATTTTATTGATATTGATTATTCATTTTGCACGGGTTCCAGCATTATGCCGCATAAGAAAAATCCGGATGTGCTAGAGTTAATTCGGGGCTCAACAGGTAAAATTCAAGGGAGTCTTTCCTGTATGTTAATGTTGATGAAAGGGCTTCCTTTATCGTATAATCGCGACCTGCAATTAGATAAACCGGCGCTTTTTGACGCCGCGGATACGATGAAAAGCGTATTAGAGATATTCGCGGAATTATTTCAAAATATCGCGGTAGAAAAAGATACGATAGCGTTAAAAATAACGGATGAATCTTTGTTTTCCGTGGATATTGTGGAATACTTAATTAAGAAAGGAGAGCCCTATAGGCAGGCGCATGATATTGTGGGCAGAATGTTTAGGGATTGTTCAGGTAAAGAAAGAAGAATTTCAGATTTAAGCGTTTCAGAATTAAAGAAATATTCTTCGAAATTAGAGCTTGATGTAAAGAAAATATTAAATGCCCTGGCTTCAGTTGGCCTTAAGACATCATTCGGCGGAACAAGCCCGAGGCTCGTATCTCGACAGTTAAAAAACTGGAGCAAAAAACTAAAATAAATGCACGAATTTAAATATAGAAAAAATGAGTTTTGTTGCGAGGATGTAGAAATTCTGAGCCTAGCTCAAAAATTTGGCACGCCACTTTATGTGTATAGTTATCACACCGTGGTTGACCACTTCGTTAAACTAAAAACCGCTTTTCGTTCAATCAATCCTCTGATCTGTTATTCCGTAAAGGCAAATTCAAATCTGGCAATTTTAAAGACACTGGTTTCTTTTGGCGCGGGGCTTGATATTGTTTCAGGGGGCGAGCTTTTCCGCGCGGTAACCGTGGGTTGTCCGGTAAGTAAAATTGTTTATGCCTCCGTGGGGAAAACTTCTTATGAGATAGAGGAAGCAATTAAGAGAAGGATATTATTTTTTAATGTTGAATCAATTCCTGAACTAGAAAATATTAATTGCATATCTAAGAGATTAAATAGAATTACGCAGGTATCTATACGCATAAATCCTGATGTTGAGCCAAAGACCCATAAATATATTACTACGGGAAAACTTACTAATAAATTTGGCATAGATTTTAAGAGCGCTTATCAAATTTTTTTAATATGTAATAAATTTTCAAATATAAAAATTTCAGGCCTGCATATTCATATTGGTTCGCAGATTACTGAGAGTGTCCCTTATGTCTCTGCCATAACAAAGGTGATTGAGTTTGTTGAGCAGCTTAAAAGAAAAGGTATAGTTTTAGAGTATTTAAATATTGGCGGCGGTTTAGGAATTGTTTATGATGAAGAAACTCCGCAGACAGCGGAAAAGTTTGCCGCGAAAATCCTGCCTTTATTAAAAAAGACGAAACTTAAGATAATAATGGAGCCCGGCAGATTTATCGCGGGTAATGCCGGAATTTTAGTAACCAAGGTTTTGTATGTTAAGGCTGCCGTAAAAAAGAAATTTGTTATTGTTGACGCGGGAATGAATGATCTGATCCGTCCCGCTCTTTATGGCGCGTATCATCAGATTTTGCCTATACGCTATACGCTAAACGCTATACGCTCTTCAGAGAAAGTAGATATCGTCGGCCCAATTTGCGAAAGCGCGGATTTTTTTGCTAAAGGCAGGAGATTGCTTCCTCTTAAAGAAGGGGATTATCTGGCAATAATGGGTTCCGGCGCTTACGGGTTTAGTATGACGAGTAATTATAATTCTCGTTGCCGGGCTTGTGAAGTTATGGTTAAAAAAGACGAAACCTTTTTAATTAGAAAAAGAGACAGTTACGAAGATTTAATCAAAAACGAGATAATGATATAGGTTATGAAAAAAATAAATTTTACCAAGACGGTGGCTTCGGGAAATGACTTTGTAATTATTGAAAAAAATTCACTATCCGCTATCCGCTATCCCTGCCTTGCCGGCAGGCAGGCGCTATCCGCTATAGCTAAAATGATTTGCGATAGAAAGTATGGCGCGGGAGCGGATGGGCTACTTGTTTTAGAGAGAATAAAGGCTGCGAATCTCTCGATGCGCGTATTTAATGCAGATGGAAGCGAAGCGGAAATGTGCGGAAATGGAGCGCGCTGCGTAGCGCTTTATAGCGCTAGAGAACAGAGAACAGAGAACAGAGAACAGAGAAAAATAAGTATAGAAACAAAGGCTGGAATAATTGAAGCAAGGGTTGATGATGATTTTGTAAAAATAAAATTAACTGACCCTAAGGATATAAAATTAGATATTCCCTTAAAGATTAATAATCGTAATCTAAGGGTAAGCTTTATCAATACCGGGGTGCCTCATGCCGTAATATTTGTAGAGGGTTTGGATAAAATTGATGTTACAAATATTGGCAGGCAAATTCGTTATCACAAGAAATTCGCGCCCGCGGGAACAAACGTAGATTTTGTAGAGATATTAAATAGCAATTCTATAAAGTTAAGAACTTATGAAAGGGGCGTAGAGGATGAAACTCTTGCCTGCGGCACAGGTTCTGTTGCCTCGGTTTTGCTATCCGCTATCTGTTATCCCTGCCTTGCCGGCAGGCAGGCGCTATCCGCTAATCAAGTAAATGCGCATATCCGGAGTGGTGAAGCGCTAAAAGTTTATTTTAATAAGATAGGCGCTGGCTTTGAAGATGTCTGGTTGGAAGGTAAGGCAAAAATAGTTTACAAAGGAGAATATTATGTTTAAGGGGTCGATGGTTGCCATAGTAACGCCATTCAAGAATGGCAAGGTTGATGAAAAGATATTAAGAAAGTTAATCGATTTTCAACTTAAAAATGGTACCTCTGGAATTGTGCCTTGCGGAACAACTGGGGAGTCCGCGACGCTATCTTTTCAGGAACATGATCGTGTAATTCAGGTTACGATTGAGCAGGTAAGAAAAAGAATTTTGGTTATTGCCGGCACAGGTTCAAACTCTACGCAAGAGGCTGTAATGTTGACTATGCATGCCGCTAAATCCGGCGCGGACGCGTCATTGCAGGTGTCTCCTTATTATAATCGTCCCACGCAAAAAGGTTTGTATGAACATTTTAAGGCAGTTGCTGAATCTGTAAATATTCCAATAATTCTTTATAATATTGCTTCCCGGACCGGCGTGAATATTGAGCCGGAAACCATAGCTAAATTAGTGCGTAATTGTAAAAATATAGCTGGAGTTAAAGAGGCTTCAGGAAACTTGGATCAGATGTCGCGTATAAAGCAGTTGTGCCCGGAAAATTTCGCGTTGATATCTGGGGATGACAGCCTGACACTGCCGGTATTAAGCATCGGCGGAATAGGCGTAATTTCTGTGGTAGCCAATATAGCGCCGCGCGATGTGGCGGATTTGGTGAGTAGTTTTGAAAAAGGCAATTTTAAAAAAGCCCAGGAGATCCATTATAAATTATCGCCTTTAATTAAGTTAATGTTTATTGAGACAAACCCCATACCGGTAAAAACTGCTATGGGACTGCTTGGTATGTGTAAACCGGATTTACGGCTTCCGATGTGCGCAATGTCCGAAGAGAATTTAGGAAAATTAAAAATGGCGCTAAAGGAATACGGATTATTGAAATGATAAGGCTAAGGCTAAGGTTAAGGCCAAGGTTAAGGCCAAGGTTAAGGTCAAGTTAAATTCAACCTCAACTTTAGTCAAGACCTATTTTCTAAGGAGTTTTACGATGATTAAATTAGGAATTGCTGGTGTTTGTGGTAAGATGGGCAGGAGAATATTTGATTTAGCGTCGCAGAATAGAGATTTTGAAATTATGCTGGCCTTGGAACAAAAGGGCACAGCGGTAATTGGGAAAGAGTTAGGGAAGATTAGGATTTCTTCCAGCCCGGACGGAATATTTCTGATTGATGTATTTGTTGATTTTACTTGCGCGGAAGCGTTTGAGGCTAATATAGATTATGTAGCGCGTTATAAAAAAGCGCTTGTGTTAGGGACCACTGGTTTAAGCCAGGCGCAATTACAAAAAGTAGAAGAAATTTCAAAAGTCGTGCCGGTTGTTTTTTCTCCAAATATGTCTGTAGGGGTTAATATTTTGTTTGATTTTTTGCCGGAAATTGCCAAAAGATTAGGCCCGGATTATAGCATTGAGATTGCGGAAGCACACCATAAGGCTAAAAAAGACGCGCCTTCCGGCACAGCCAAGAAAATGGCTGAAGTCTTAATTGGGGTAACTAAGAAAGAAATTCCTATTCATGCTATTCGTTTAGGGGACATTGTCGGAGATCATACGGTTATTTTTTGCGGTAATTCTGAACGCATTGAGATAAAGCATCAGGCGCATTCGCGGGATTTATTTGCCGTAGGAGCATTAAAGGCGGCAAAGTGGGTTTTTGATAAGCCCGCGGGATTATATTCAATGCAGGACGTTTTAAGATAGCGTAGAGCGGATAGAAAAATTAAACGCTAAACGCTAAACGCTAAACGCTAAACGCTAAAAGAATAACATATGTTTAAACTTTCTAAAAAGTTACAATTACTTCCGCCTTATCTTTTTTTAGAGATTGATAAGGCGAAAAGAAAGGCGCGCGCGCAAGGCAGAGACATTATTGATTTTGGGATAGGGGATCCTGATCAGCCTACGCCAAAACATATTATTGATGTCTTAGCTCAAGCGGCAAATGACCCTGCTAATCATCATTACGCGTTAGATCAGGGAATGCCTCTTTTACGCCGCGCGATCGCTAATTGGTATAAAAAGCGTTTTAATGTTGAGCTTGATCCGGAAACCGAAATTTTGCCTTTAATCGGCTCTAAAGAGGGAATCGCGCATCTTCCTTTCGCGTTTCTCAATACGGGAGATTATTCTTTGGTGCCGGATCCATGCTACCCGCCTTATAAAGGCGGGACAATTCTTGCCGGCGGGAAACCATATCTTATGCCGCTAGAGTCAGAAAACGATTTTTTGCCCGATCTTAAAAAAATTCCTCTGAATATCCTTAAAAAAGCAAAATTGATGTATCTTAATTATCCTAATAATCCTACTTCCGCTACAGCGGAGAAAGATTTTTATCAAAAGACAATGGGTTTTGCCAGAAAAAATAAAATTATTATTGCTTCTGATTTGGCTTACTCTGAAATGACCTATGACGGATATAGGCCGTCAAGCATATTGGAAATTAAGGAAGCAAAGGACACTGCTATTGAGTTCCATTCTTTGTCTAAAACCTATAATATGGCTGGTTGGCGCGTAGGCTGGGCCTGTGGCAATAAAGATTTGATTTGGGCGTTAGCTAAGGTAAAATCTAATGTTGATTCTGGGATATTTTCTGCCATTCAATTAGCCGGTATCGCCGCCTTAGAAGGAAATCAGGAGCACGTTAGTAATATGTGCTCTCTCTATCAGGAAAGGCGCGATATTCTGATAGAAGGCCTTAATTCTTTGGGTTGGCAGGTAAGGCCGCCCAAAGCTACTTTTTATATTTGGATAAAAACGCCCAAAGGCAAAGATTCCATAAAATTCGCCGATTTTCTTTTAGAAAAAGCGGATATCATAGTTACTCCCGGAGTAGGTTTTGGTAAATACGGAGAGGGCTATATCCGTATGGCGCTTACTGTGCCTAAAGAAAGAATCAGTACGGCGCTTGAGCGTTTAAAAAAGATAATGTAAAATGGTAATTTGTTATTTGGGTGTCGGTTCGAATTTAGGAGATAGAAGAAAAAATATAAGGCTGGCTTTAGGGAAAATTAACGCGTTAAAAAATACAAAAGTAATTAAATTATCTAGAATAATTGAAACAATGCCGGTGGGCGGCCCGTCCGGACAGTCAAAATTTTTAAATGCTGCCTTGAAAGCCGAAACAAGTATTCCAGCTGTTATTTTTTTAAAAAAGCTTAAAATTATTGAAAAAGAGCTTGGGAGGGAAAAAAGTGTCCGTTATGGCCCAAGGACAATTGATTTAGATATTTTATTTTACGGAAATAAAATTATAAAGACAAAAAATTTTAAGGTGCCGCATTCAAAGATTTTTCAGCGTGATTTTGTGATGAAGCCGTTGATGGAAATTTTGTAAGTAATTATTGCGTATTATGAGAGTTATCAATGATATAGAAGAAATGTTTTGGATTGCGCGAGGCTTAAGGCGCGAAGATAAAACAATTGGTTTTGTGCCGACAATGGGGGCATTGCATGAAGGGCATTTGACGCTTATTCGTCAGGCGCGAAAAGAAAACGATATTGTGGCGGTAAGTATTTTTGTTAACCCTATTCAATTCGGAATAGGGGAAGATTTTAGGCGATACCACAGGACAATAAAAAAAGATTTTGGTTTCTGCCGCAAAGAAAGCGTTGATTTTGTTTTTTTGCCAAAAGCCAAAGAGATGTATCAAGAAGGTTTTAAGACATATGCTGTTGTGGAAGAATTGAGTGATGTTCTTTGCGGTAAATCCCGGCCCGGCCATTTTGAAGGGGTAGCAACTGTTGTGTTAAAACTTTTTAATATTTTACAGCCCTCTACCGCTTATTTTGGAGCAAAGGACGCTCAACAGGCAGTAATAATAAAAAGGATGGTTGAGGATTTAAATATTCCGGTTAGAATAAAGGTTATGCCTGTTGTTCGCGAAAAAGACGGCCTTGCCTTAAGCTCCAGGAATCTTTATCTAAATAAAGAGGAAAGGGTCGACGCCTTGATTTTATCACAGGCTTTAAGCGCTGCCCGGAATTTAATAAGCGCAGGCACAAAAGACGCGGATAAAATCTTGTGTTTAATGAAGCGGTTAATAAAAACGAAAAAGACGGCAAAGATAGATTATATAGCAATAGTTGAGGCGGATACGCTTAAGTCAGTTAAGAGGGTTACGAATAATTGCTTAATCGCGTTGGCAGTGTGGATTGGCAGGACTAGGTTGATTGATAATATGGTAATACAAAATAGGCGTTAATGATATTACATAACAGTTTAGTTTTTGGAAGCGTTCATGTCATTTGGGCTGTGTCGTAATCCCTATCGTGTCATTGCGAGGGCTGATTTATCAGCCCGTGGCAATCTTATTTACGACGGAAAATGTTAAAAAGATTGCCTGCCTAGCGACAAGGTCGCTGGCTTCGCTTCGCTCGCAATGACACTGACGGATACTTCCAAGAGCTAAATTAATACTATTAATGACAAATATATGTCTAAATTACGAATCGGAATCGTTGGTTGCGGCGCGATTGGGAGCTCTTTAGCCAGGTCAATTGTTAAGAATTTTTCGAAAGATGCTCAATTGACCGCGCTTTATGATATTGTTCCTGAAAAGTCGAAAAAATTATCAGGGGTAGTTTCTCAAGGTAAAAGTTTGGCAGTTTCCGGATTAATACAGTTGATTGACAGATCAGATTTGGTAATTGAAGCTGCTTCGGCTAAGGTTTCTTGGGAGATTGCGCGGCATGTTTTGAAAATGGGCCGTTTGCTTATGGTTATGAGCGTGGGCGGAGTAGTGGCTCACGCGGAAAAGTTATTTGAGTTGGCGAAGAAGCATAAAACAAAGGCTTATATTCCAAGTGGAGCTATTTGCGGAATTGACGCGATAAAGGCGTCTGGTATAGGAAAGATTAAGAAGGTGACTCTTACCACGGTAAAAAATCCGGTTTCTTTTAAAGGCGTAGAGTATGTAGAGAAGCAGGGGATACATTTAAACAATCTTAAGAAAGATAAGATTTTATTTTTCGGTTGCGCTAAGCAGGCAGTAAAGTATTTCCCTCAAAATATAAATGTTGCCGCGGTATTAAGTATGGCTGGGATAGGCATGGATAAGACAAGGGTAAAAATTATTGCCTCTCCATTTGCGAAAAAGAATGTTCACGAAATTCAGGTGGAGGCAGAAGCAGGCAATATATTTAGCCGCGTAGAAAATGTTTTGCATCCGGATAATCCTAAGACTAGTTATTTAGCGGTTTTATCCGCGGTGGCGGCTTTAAAACAAATTTTAGAGCCGATTAAAATTGGAACGTAGGTTGTCGTTCGTATCTCGTGAAGCGTGAAGCGTATTGCGCACGACGCATGACGCAATACGCACGACGTTTCGCGTTTCACGAGAGATGATTCACGAATTATGGAAAGGGGGTGAGAACAATATGGCAGAGACTATAGTAAAGTTGGGCATCAAGAGAGAAAAGGGTTACCTTTATTACATTGATAAGCAGGGTGATGTTTCCTGCGCTAAAATGGCAAGAGGTAAACAAAAAGGCGGTAGCCCCAAAAAGGTAAACAAATGCGGTGTCGAGAGAGCAGATGGTTATCTTTATTTCTTGGACAAGAAAGGCGACGTTTCCCGCGCTAAAATGAAGAGAGGCGGAAAGAAAAAGAAGAAGTAATAGTTTTACGTTAAAAAGTCCGCGGAGGTTAAGAAAATTTCTTGGCCTCCGCAACTTTTTTTGATGATGGAATAAATAAGGATCATTCGTATTTAAGGTTAAGAAATATCCCTAACTCTTTGATAAGCAACAGGATAACGAAAGTTTCTGTTTGCGCACGAAATTTTTTGCCGTGCGCTACGGTTTACTCCTCGTTTCCGCAGCGACTTACGTAAGAAAGAAGCGCTTCAACTCGTCGTAAATCCTTGCGCGCTTATGGCAAAAAAATTTCTAATTGCGCGCAAACAGAAACTTTCATTATTTGATAATTGTCACTCCTTACTACCTTAAACACGAAAGAACCACATTTTTAGAGTGTTTTGCAACAATCTCTTGAGATGAATTGGCGGGTTAAATAATGGAAGACGCGATTATTATAAGAGGCGCGCGAGAGCATAATCTTAAAAATATAAGCCTCTGTCTTCCGCGCAATAAGCTTATTACTGTTACCGGTTTATCCGGTTCGGGTAAATCCAGCCTTGCCTTTGATACGATATACGCGGAAAGTCAGCGTCGTTTTGTGGAAAGCCTTTCTAGTTACGCCCGTCAATTTTTGGAACAATTACAAAAGCCCAATGTTGAATATATCGCGGGTTTGTCTCCGGCAATAGCTATTGAGCAAAGGGGCGCTGGCGCAAGCCCGCGATCCACTGTAGCTACACAGACAGAAATCTATGATTATTTGAGGCTTTTTTTCGCGCGTGCGGGCTCCGCGCATTGTTATAAATGTTCAAAACCCATAACGCGGCAGAGTTCCCAGGAAATAATAGAAAAAATAATGAATTTACCTGTTAACACAAAGATACAGATTTTAGCGCCGCTTATCAGGGGGAAAAAAGGTCAGTATAGGGAAATATTTTCCCAAATTCAAAAAGCGGGTTTTGCGCGCTGCCGCGTTGACAGAAAGGTTTATGAACTATCGGAGAAAATAAAGTTAGATAAATATAAGATTCATAATATAGAAATAGTCGTAGATAGGCTGATTATTAATCAGGAAATAAAAAAACGGCTTACAGATTCAGTTGAAACAGCGCTTAAGGTTGGAAAAGGAGTTGTTATTATTTTAAAAACGCGCGATCAGTCAGAGGGCAGTGGTGTGGCTTCCTTTAGCCAAAGCCACGCACGACGCGCGGCGCACGATGAATTAATTTTTAATGAGCAATACGCCTGCGTGGAATGCGGGATAAGTTACGCGGAGGTTGAGCCGCGTATTTTTTCTTTTAATTCTCCTTATGGCGCCTGCCCTGAATGCAACGGTTTAGGCACGAAATTTGAGTTTGATTCTGACTTGATTATTCCTGATAAGGATAAGTCCATAAATGAAGGAGCGGTGGCGCCATGGAAAAAGGGAGGCCGCGGGTACATTCTTTATTATCGTTGGTTGATAAAAGAGGCTTCTTATAAAATAGGGTTTTCTTTAGATACGCCATTTAGAAAATTAAGCGAGAGCGCTCGAGAGGCTATACTTTATGGGACTCAAACTATTGTAAGAGGTAAACCCTTTGAAGGCGTTATTCCGCATCTTGAGCGGCTCTTTCGTCAAACAGACAGCGAGTATCTTAAGGAAGAGATATCTAAATTTTTGTCAAGCCTTTCTTGTCCTGTTTGCGAAGGGGCAAGGTTAAAAAAAGAGAGTTTGGCTGTTAAGGTTAATAATAAAAATATATGGGATATAGCGCGCCTGCCCATTAAAGAGGCGCTTCATTTTTTTAAAACCCTGGAATTAACAGCTCAAACCAAAATAATCGTTCAGCAGGTTTTAAGAGAAATAATCCAAAGGCTGCAATTTTGCAGCGATGTCGGCTTAGATTATCTTACTCTGGACAGAAAAAGTTCCACGCTTTCCGGAGGGGAGGCGCAAAGAATTCGTTTAGCGACACAGGTTGGCTCTGGCCTGACAGGAGTGTTGTACGTATTGGATGAGCCTTCTATCGGGCTGCATCAGAGAGATAATTACAAATTACTCTCTACGCTTATAGCGCTGCGGGATTTAGGAAACACCTTGATAGTTGTGGAGCACGATGAGTCAACTATTATGGCTAGTGATTTTGTGGTTGATTTAGGCCCGGGCGCGGGCAGGCATGGAGGAGAAGTAATTTTTTCCGGCAAAAAAGATGATTTATTAAAAGACCCTAATTCCCTTACGGCTAAATATCTTCGCGAAGAATTAAAAATTGACGTGCCTAAGGAAAGAAGGCCCTTAGGAAAGAGAAAAATTTTAGAGGTAATAGGGGCAAGAGAGCATAATCTAAAAAACATAGATGTTCAATTTCCTTTGGGCGCATTTATCTGTGTTACGGGAGTATCCGGTTCAGGTAAGTCTACATTAATTAATGAGATATTGTATCGTTCGCTTTCGCGGAAGTTATATAAATCCAAGGAAAAGCCCGGGAGCCATAAAAAAATTAATGGAATGGAATACGTGGATAAGGTTATTATCGTTGACCAGTCTCCCATAGGCAGGACTCCGCGTTCAAATCCAGCTACATACGCCGGCGCCTATAACTATATAAGGGATTTATTCAGCTCGCTTCCTCAAGCGCGCGCGGCCGGATATAAACCGGGGAGGTTTTCTTTTAACGTTAAGGGAGGCCGTTGCGAAGCGTGCGGGGGTAACGGTATAAAAAGAATTGAGATGCATTTTTTGCCGGATGTTTACGTGAAATGCGATGTGTGCAAAGGCCGCCGGTTTAATGAAGGGACATTAGAGGTAAAATATAAGGGCCGGTCTATCGCGGATGTTTTGGAGATGACCGTGGAAGAAGGGCTGGAGCTATTCTCCAGCATTCCAAAAATAAAAAATATACTTGGATTTCTTAATGATGTGGGTTTAGGTTATATACAGCTTGGCCAAAGCGCGGTTACTTTATCCGGCGGAGAAGCACAGCGTATTAAACTTTCAGCTGAATTAAGCCTGCGTTCAACAGGAAATACTCTTTATATCTTGGATGAGCCAACCACAGGCCTGCATTTTGCCGATGTGGCAAAGCTTCTTTCTGCGCTCCAGAGGCTGGTGGATAAGGCTAATACAGTAGTGGTAATTGAGCATAACTTAGAAGTAATAAAGTGCGCTGATTATATAATTGACCTAGGCCCTGAAGGCGGAAATAGAGGGGGAGAAGTAATAGCTTGCGGAAGCCCAGAGGAATTAATTAAAGCAGATAAGTCTTATACGGGGGAGTTTTTAAGAAAGGCATTGAATAATAAATAGAGAAGTGATATAGTTAATGACAAATGATGAAATTTAAACGTCGAGTATATAGCGTAGAGCAAGATGAGCGTGGAGCGTATAGCGTAGAGCGTATAGGACGCGATAAGTTAAACGCTATTCGCTATCCGCTATCCGTTAAAACACTTTTTTTCTTGATGGTTGCTATCTGTGTTTTGGTGTTTGCGTTTCGCGTTTCCTCCTTTGCTCAAGAGGTAGACAAAGAGCAGGAATCGTTGTATGTCGCGAAAAAGGCATTTGATGATAAATTTTATGACGTAAGCTTGGGCCTTTTGGAAAGATTTTTAAAAAATTATCCTGATTCTGTCAAGGCGCAGGAAGCTAACTTCATTATTGGGAAATGTTATTTTTACCAAAATAGATTTTTGGATGCTTTAAACAAATTTGAAGAGCTATTAAAGGAGCCTGTTGTTGGGAAGATTAAAGATTCTCTTTTTTACTGGATTGCCGAATTGCATTTTAAGGGAAATAATTTTAACAAGGCATCAGCGTATTATAAGATGCTTATTAATGAGTTTCCCAATTCTTCTTACGCGCCTCTTGCTTATTATTCATTAGGTTGGTGCTCATTTCAGGAGCGCGATTTTAAACAGGCTATTTCTTATTTTAAGATAGTAGAAGAAAAATATCATAAACAGATCCAGACAGAGGATGCCCGATTTAAGCTAATTGAATGCCTCTATAATTTAAAGGATTATGTTGGTTTAAAAGAAAAAGTTTCCGCGGGGCTTAAGGCATATTCTAAAGATCCTGTTATTATGGCGAGCCTGTATTTTTATATCGCGGAAGCTGATTATTATTTGGGGAATTTTGCTGAATCTTTAGGCGCTTATTCCAAGGCCATTGCTAATAGCTCTGATGAAAGAATTCAGGTATTGTCTAAACTTGGAATGGCTTGGTCCCTTCTTAAGTTAAAGAAATACGATGAGGCTCAGGATATTTTTTCTCAAGTTAAGGTAAAGGGTTTGGAGGGCAGAGATTTAGATGTTTTATCGCTGGGTAAGGCTATGTTAAAGTTTGAAACCAATCATGTTTTTGAAGCGTTACAGCTTTATGCTGGGTTACTCGAAACTACCACTGATCCGCAGGTCCTAACGCAGGCGTATCTTGGAAAGGCGGACGCGTTTTATAATTTGGGCGATTATTCCCAAGCGATAAATGTATATAAGGAAGGCTTGAACGCGGCGGTTAAGAAGGTTGTTGCCGGAGAAATAATAGATAAAATGTATTACGGTTTAGGTTGGTCTTATCTAAAACAAGGGGAGTTTAAAAACGCGATTGAAGAGTTTAGAAAAATAGTTAAAACTACTGATGATAAGGTTGTTAAGATTAGCGCGCTTTGCCAGATAGGTGACGCTTACCTTGGTTCGGGTGATTTTACTAAAGCGCAAGGCGCTTACGATACCATATTAAAGGAATATCCTGATAGTTCTTATAGTGATTACGTGCAATATCAGCTGGGCCTTACTTTGATTAAGGCAATGAATTACGATGGCGCGATTTTGAGTTTTTTAACCCTTAAGAAAAATTATCCTGAATCAAAGCTTTTAGATGACGCCGCTTATGCCTTGGGTTTGGCTTATTTTGAGAAGCAGGATTATAATTCAAGCAAAGATGCCTTTGGAAAATTTCAGAATGAATTTAAAGATAGTAGTTTAAGGCCGCAGGCGCTATATCTTTTGGGAACCAGCCTTTATAATCTTGGGTTGTATAGCGCTGCTATGGAGGCATTTAAAAATATTGTTCGCTTTTGCGCTGATAATATCGAGCTTCTTCAGAAAGCTGAATACGAGATAGCTGATTGTTTTTATCAGATGGGCGATGAGAAGCAAGCTATGCTAAGGTTTAAGCGCCTGCGTTCCAAATATCCTGATTCAAGTCTTACTGCCGAGATTTTGTGGTGGTTAGGAGAATATTATTATCGGCACAACGATCTAGTTATGTCTAAGAGATATTTTTCTTCTTTGATTCAGGATTTTCCGAAGAGCTCTTTGGTTCCTGATGTTTATTACGCGTTAGGTTCGATTGATGAAGAGAGATCCATGTATGAAGATGCCATAAGGAATTTTAAGAAAGTTCTCGAATTGGACAGGGCTGATCTTAGCGGCCAGGCCGCTGTCGCTATCGCGGGTGTATGGACAAAGCTTAATAAACCGGATATTGCTTTGACAGCGTATAGTGATACTATTAAGAAATATCCTAATCTTAGCGGCTTTATCTATCCGAAGATGGCGGATCTTTTCTCAGCGGCAAATAAATATGATGAAGCCTTGGATTTTTATCGTAAAGGGCTTGAGCTGGCGCCGGTAAAAGAAATGGCGTTATTGCAATTTAGAATAGCTTCTGTTTTTGAGGCAAAGAATAGTTTCGAGGAAGCCGTAGAGGGGTATTTAAAGGTGGTATATCTTTATTCAGAAAATAATGTTTTAGTGGTGAAAGCGCTTTTGAGGGCAGCTAAGATATACGAGGATAAAGAAAGATTTAAAGAGGCGCAGGATATTTATAAAAGAATTATTTCAATGAATGTTGAGGAAGCAAAATACGCGCAGGAAAGGATAGAGTGGATTGGGGCGAATGTGAAATAGAAAGGCTAAGGTTAAGGCTAAGTTAGAATTCTAGAGGAGGAGAAAAATGGATCTTTACAAAATGAGCATGTGGCAGACATTTTTAGCGGGTGGGCCGGTAATGTGGCCGATACTTTTGTGTTCTGTATGGGGCGTGGCGATAATCATAGAAAAATTTTTGTATCTGCGTAAGATAAAAATATGCACGCATGATTTTTTAGTCAAAATTTTTGATAAGATGAAACGCCATGACATAAAAGAGGCCCTTTTGATTTGCGATAACGTCAAAAGTCCTATTTCAAATATATTAAAAGCAGGGATTTTAAAGTATGACCGCCCGCGGCAGCAGATCATAGAGGCTATTGAGGATGCTTCATTGTATGAGATTCCCCGCACAGAGAGAAACCTTTCCGCTTTGGCAACTATAGCGCATATCTCGCCGCTCCTAGGGCTTCTGGGAACAGTTACCGGGATGGTCAGATGTTTTCAGACTATTCAGGCTAAATCCTCAAGTTTTCATCCGGTGTCTCCCGGTGATTTGGCCGGCGGCATATGGGAAGCGTTATTAACGACTGTGGCAGGCTTAGTTGTGGCGATACCGATGTTTGTAGCTTATAATTATTTGGTTAATCGCGTGAATAGTTTTATTTTGGAGATGGAGAGGGCATCGACGGAGTTGGTGAATTTTTTAACGGAATAATTAGAGGTTAGCCGTCATTACGAATCGTCGCGTAGGGGCGGGCTTGCCCGCCCTTTGTTGGTTATTAAATTCGAGACTATGTCCACAATAAATACGAAAGAACCGTATATTAACCACTAATAAAGGAGTATTAGATGCGCTTTAAAGGACGTATGGAATTAGAGCACGGGCTTAAGCAGATAGACATTGCGCCTCTTATAGATGTCGTTTTCCAACTGTTAATATTTTTTATGCTTACATCAAGTTTCTTGATACAGCCGGGAATAAAAGTGAATTTGCCTAAGGCGGTAACCAGTGAAGTGGTGACCCTTGAGAATATAGAGATATTGATTACTAGTGAAAGCGTAATTTACCTAAATGGTAAAGTTGTAACTACGCGGGAGTTAAAAAAATTGTTTGTTCAAGCAGTCAAAAGAAATCAATCGATTTTAATTAAGGCTGATAAGCGCGCGTCATTGGGAAGAGTGGTGGAAATTTGGGATATGGCCAGGGATTTGGGCATCAGTCAAGTAAACATTGCCACTAATCAGGAATAATTTTGGGGAATACGAATACACGCGGATAAAAAATGATTCCAGATACATTAAAAAAGTCGATTCTTGTTTCATTATCCGGGCATCTTGTTATTTTTAGTATTTTCGGTTTTTCTTTTGGGAATAAAATTCCACGAGCAAATTTTTCTTGCGTAAGGTTTTGGGGCCAGATCGTGCCATTACTTGACACGAATTACCACGAATCAAAATACGAATTACCACGAATTCCAGCCATAAAACATGACGGATTCGCCAAGCAGTTTGGCGCGGCACTTCCTCGGGCATTTCGCCCTCGGTCGTAGGGGCTTGATTCATCAGCTTTTTGGTTTGCGATTTTCCTTGACAGGATAGTTATTCTTTTGTAAGATAATTTTAAAGGAGGGACAAATGATTACAGAGATAGGTATAGTCGCGGGTGAAATTTGGCATTATTTGGATCAACACGGTGAAGTTCTTTTGTCTGACTTGTTCAAGGGGATAGATAAGCCGCATGATAACGTGCTTATGAGTTTGGGTTGGCTTGCCAGGGAAGGGCACGTTATTGTTGTGCAGATTGAAAATGGATATAAGATAAGTTTAAGAAAGTAATGCGACATCGCAAGGAGAAAGGTGACAGTCACAAAGAGCGTGACAGCCACCTTTCTGATTAAATGTAATTTGGACAGCCAAAGTGAAAATATGAAAAGAGAAAAAGGTGTAGTTTTGCTCGTGGTTTTAGCTGCTATTTTTATGGTTACTATTTTGGTAAATATTATTTTGGGCCTTACCTTAAGTCAATCACGGCTTACTCATCATCAAGTAAACCGTATTCGGGCTTATTACGCGTTACAAGCAGGGATGAATTTAGCTTTTGACAGGCTGCGTACGGGAGATTGGGATACAACAACGACGCCTTATACTCTTGGTAAAGCAAGCTGTACGGTTAATGATACTGATATACCCTACGTTGTTAGTATTAATATTACCGCTCGCAACGCCACGGGCATTCGAACAATAAATCTTACCACTGATTATACATATACCCCGTAAAAGAAAGGTGACAGTCACAAAGAGCGTGACAGTCACCTTTCGCCACCTTTCGCCCGAATTATCCGAATTATCCGAATTATTACGTAGGTTATCGCGTAGGGGCGGGTTTTAAACCCGCCCCCTATGAGATTCATGACCATAATTACGAAAGAACCTAATTTAACGTATTACAAGTAAGTTTATTATAAAATTATATGTTTTGATTTAAACCTTTTTCTCGACGATGTTTTAGCTTATAAGTAAGTTTAAGTAAGAATATATAGAAAAAAGACTTGACAAAGTAAAATTTTATGTTTTAATTAAAAATAGGTTAAATCAATTAAACATGAGGAGACTATGGCGCAATTAATGGATATTGACGAATTGGCTAATTATTTACGATTGCGTAAACAAACCATATATAATTGGTTGCATGAGGGGAAAATTTCCGGGATTAAAGTCGGAGGGGTCTGGAGATTTTATCGTAAAGATGTGGATAATTGGCTAAAAAGCAGAAAACGTTTATCTAAAAGCGAGGAAGGCCAATAAATTCCGTATCTTTTCGAACTCATTAAATTTAATTGTATTTTTAAAATGCGTAGAATAGTATTTATACATAAAAGAGAGGGTGCGGAATGAATTCTTTAGGTATATATTTTGGCCCTAAGTTCATTGATGTTGTGGTAACAAATGGCAGAAAGCTTATTAATAATATTCAGATTCCCTTAGTGACAATTTCTGCCGGCGAGTTAGAGGAAAAGGTGTCAGTCGCGTCCAGGCCAGATGAAATTGTCACTCTTTTTAGGGATGCCTTTAGGAGAGGCAAGATTGAGGCAAAAGACGCGACATTGTGCCTTTCCGGCAAGGATTTAGTTATACGTACTTTTGAAATGCCTATGTTAAGCCGCGCTGAATTAGCAAGCGCCGTAAATTTTGAAGCTAGAAAATATATGCCTTTTAAAATAGAGGATTTGGTTACCGGATATCAAGCATTGCCTGATAAAACAAAACGAAACAATCTTGTTTTTTTTATGGGAATAAAAAAAGAGACACTTAGCGCTTATTTATCTATGTTTAAGCAGTTAGATATTAAATTAAATTCAATCGAGTATTCAGGTTTTAGCGTTTTAAGGGTTTTAAAGATGGCTGATTCCCGAATTAAGGGTACCGCGGCTATGTTGTGCATCGACCATCAGGGAGAGGATGAAGTTAATTTTACGGTTTTGGATAATGATTTTCCGCTTTTTAGCCGCGATTATACCGTTTTTGGCGGCTTAGGGGCAGCGGAGAAGGTTGAAGAGATAGGGGAGCAAGATGTTGCGTTAGAGAAGCTAAATTCCGAGATTCGCGTATCTTTAGATTATTATCGGCGTAAATTTCCCGGCAGGGATATTCAGAAAATGTTTCTTATCTGCGGCAAGGATTATCAGTCGCAATTAGAAAGATTTTTTGTGGAGATAGGTTTAACAGTAAAAACTGTAGATGTGGCAAACCTTGTAAAAGGGCCGATCGTTTATTCTTCGGGTTTTACTAAAGCCTATTCCGCTTCTTTGCTTAAGACAATAAAGATAGGGATAAAAATTGATTTATTAGCCGTTGTTCCTGAGAAAATCGCGGCAAAAAAGGTATCCACGGCAGATGTAATGCTTTTATTTACCGGCTTGAAGCTTAATTCTAAAATTATCGCGCTTGCTTTATTAATATGTTTGGGTGGTTGGGGGCTGGGAGTTTCCATTATTCAGCCTGCGCGTAAAGAGTTAATTGATATAACAGGCGCGAGGTTAAAGGTTTCAGGAGTAGCTTCGGAGGCAGGTTATGAAGAGTTAAACACTATGAATTCCGCGTACTTAAAAAAAATTGAAGATATGGATAACCTCATAAAAAAACAGCCTTATTTAACCAAGCCGCTTGATGTGATACCCCGCGCGATTACGGAAGGGCTATGGCTTACTCGTTTTTCTTTTAGTCAGAAGCAAGGCTTGAAAGAGCTGACCATTGAGGGCGCGGTGTATTTAGATAACGCGGAAGAAGAAAATCTGTCAGCAAGGCAGTTTTTTAATAATTTAAAGGAGGATCGTAACTTTGCCGGATTTTTTAAATCTGTAAATCTTGCTTCTGTTGAGAGAAAGGAAGCGCTTGGTAAGAAGATTTTAACCAATTTCTTGATAACCTGTAAGGATTAATTAGTTTATCCTGAAAAAGTGTCATTACGATTGTGTCGCAATCAAGAAAAATTGTCATTCCGGAATGACGAGGGCAAGGAATGACGAGGGTCACCCCGGCGAAAGCCGGGGTCCAGTGATTCTCACGTGACTGGATTCCGGTTTTCACCGGAATGACACCAAAACCGAATTACGACACAATTTGAATGACACGGAAATGAGAGTTTTTAGCGCTAACTAATTACGAAAAAAAATGGATATAAATATAACTACTTTAAGTAAAAATAAGAATGTAATTTTAAACATCGCGCTAATTCTGGCAGCGTTTATAGTTGCTTTTAATATCTACGGCAAGAAGGCAGTTGAATTACGTTCGTTGAAAGAAAAAAAAGAGATGGAGCTTAAGAAGAATAAAGTTGTAGAAGATATCAGCCAGCTGGAAGGAAAGCTTAATAAATACAAGGAACTTTTTAGTAAAAAAGATCCTACCGTTATCATGAATAATATTTCTGATATTGCTGGATCAGCCGGTATAAAAATTAATTCTATTAAGCCGATAGGGGAGAAAAAGGAAGGCTCGTATATCGAGATTCCATTTGAGTTGATAATTAACGCCCGTAGTTTTCATGTTTTGGGTGAATTTATCAGTAAAATAGAAAGCCACAATGACCTTTTTACTGTGGAGATGGCTAATATAGCGCCGGATGTTGAAAAAAATGAGCTGATTGTTAATCTGGTGATATATTCAAAAGCGGTAACAGATTAGTTACTGCTAAAAAATTCTATATTTTACTATTTTGTAGGGGCGCGATTTATCGCGCCCGCCGAGATATACTAAGAATGAAAAAAATAATTTTTATAAGCTTATTTATTTATGGTTTATTTGCCTGCAGTTTTTTTGCGGGTATAGTTCTGTCTGAAGTAATTACAAGGCCTGAAGTCAGCTATACAGCTGGCGACTTAACCGATCCATTTTTAAATGAAAGCGCTAAAGAGGGGATCTTTAAAAAAGAAGAGTATGTGCCGGTGGAAGATATTAAGGATATTCAGGTGCCTTCTTTAGTTGTTAATGGCTTGATTTGGGGCGGAGCGTTTCCCCAGGCAATAATTAATAATAAGGTCTTAAAGGTGGGGGATACAATTGAAGGGGCGCGTATAAAAGATATAAATAAAGATGGTGTAACTATGTTATTTTCGGGTAAAAAGTTTTCGGTATCTGTTTCTAAATTTTTGGCTCCCAATAAAAAGGAGGGAAAATGAAAAAAATTTTAAAATTAGGCGTATCTGTTTTTTGTTTTTATTTTTGTCTGTCTTTTTTTAATACCGCGGCCCAGTCCGCGCGCGAACCGGAAGTTCTAGGAAGGGTGATTTCCATGGATTTTCAGGATGCGCGGCTAAAGGACTTATTAAAGGTGTTTTCTATTCAGTCAGGCCTGAACTTTGTTGCTTCAGAGGCTCTGCAGGACAGAACCGTTACTTTATATTTGGACAATGTCCCCTTAGATAAGGTAATGGATAAAATATTTAAGGCGAACAATCTTTCTTATGAGTTAGATAAAGAATCAAATATTTTTGTGGTTAAGGATTGGGGAAAAAATGAAGTAGAAGCTGTGACCAAAGTTTTTTATTTAAAATATGCCACGGTTTCAAGCTCATCCCTTAAGCAGGAAATGTCTAAGTATACTACGGTAGCTGGAGAAATCAGTATGGGTAATGCCCAGACGGGTGCAAACAGCGCTGGGACCGGAGGTAAATGGAAAGCAGAGGATGAGTCAGGCATTACATACGCGGTAAAGAAACTTCTTTCCCCAAGCGGTTTACTTATAGAGGATTTTCGCACGAATAGCCTTATTGTTACTGATACGCCTAAAAAGATTGAGGTTATTTCCAAGGTAATTACTGCCTTGGATGTATCTGTGCCTCAAGTGTTGTTAGAAGTGGAAATGCTGGATGTGAGTAAGAATGCGATTGATCAAATTGGGGTAAATTGGCCTACGAACGTAGCTAGCCTTATTGTCCCCGGAACCCGTTTAACAAAATTTCCTTTTGGCGATAAGGGGACTTCAGGGAGAGGCTATATAATTGACCCTGATAAAGGCGCGTTTGACGCGCCGGGCTGGGATATGGGCGCTTGGAATGCGGCTAAATTTGGCCCGTCTGTTCTTACAGCTATTGGCACAACTTTAACCTTGGATTTTTTAAGGACACAAACTGATACAAAGTATCTGGCGCGGCCGAGAATCATTACTTTAAGTAATGAAACTGCTGAAATCAGGATTGCTACTAATGAAGCTATAGGCATTAAGCAAACCACAACTTCATCGGATGAAAGTAGCACAACTACTGTGGAGGCGGAAAGATCTGATACCGGTATTATTTTGCGCGTTACTCCGCAGGTTAACCTTGAAACAGGCGAGATTACTATGTTTGTCTATCCTAGGGTCGCGGATTCAACGGCGAGCAGTCTTACCGGCACAGGCGTGACAGTTCAATATATGAATCCTGAAGAGCGAAGCACAAAGTCTGTAGTTAAGGTAAAGGATGGAGAAACTATTGTTCTTGGCGGTTTAATTCGCACGGAGCGCCAAAAAAGTATCAGTAAACTGCCTGTTCTGGGCGACATACCTTTAATTGGCGCTTTGTTCAGGCATGAAAATAAAACAAAGGATATAGAGCGGGAACTATTGATTTTTATTACGTCCCATATTGTCAAAGAAAATAATCCCCAGCTCGTTCAGCAGGCAAAAGCAATAACGATGCCTGTAAGAGAGCAGGGAGTTGACGCGGGATTTTACAGAAAAGCAGTTATAAGCGCCAGTTTAAATAATTTTGAGAAAAAATAAGTTACTTCGTAAATAATCCGCGTCTTTTTTTATCTCGGTTCTACGTTTTTATTGCGAATTTTGGGTTTATTGTGGTATAATAAATTCTTATGATACCTAAAAGCAGATATTTAAAATTAGGGGAACTTCTTTTTAGTGAAGGGCTTATTACTATAAGCCAGTTGGAGAAGGCTATTGAGGTTCAAAAAAAAGAAGGCGGCCGTCTGGGAGAAACCCTGATAAAGCTGGGAATGATTAAGGATGAACAGATGGTTGCCGTGCTTGGCAAGCAGTTGAATATTCCTTATTTTTCTTTGGGCACGGGAATGCTTAAACCCGCGATTGATCAGGGGTTAGACCAGCTTATTCCCCAGGATTTCGCGTTTAGAAATAAAGTTATTCCTTTATCCCGTACTTTGAAATCACTTACCGTGGCAATGGTTGACCCGTTGGACATTATCCTTGTTGATAATTTGAGAAAAATTACTTCTTGTGAGATTAATACCGTAATCGCCACAGGGCAGGATATCAATAAGGCAATAGAGTCTTTTTATGGTAAGTCCGCGATGTTAAGGGAAGCAGTAGACGCTAGTTACGAAACCACCTCTGCTCTTATTGTTGAAGATGCCAGCGAGGAGTTGAGCTTAGATAAATTAATTGCCCGGGCGGAAGAAGCGCCGGTGATAAAATTGGTAGATTTATTTATTCGCCAGGCTATTGATGAGCGCGCCTCTGATATACATATCGAGCCTTTTAGGGAGAGGATTTCATTGAGGTACCGTATTGACGGGAAATTATATGAGATTCCGCCGCCCGCGAAGCACTTGCACTTACCCATTATTTCTCGTATAAAAATATTAGCAAAATTAGATATCGCGGAAAAACGCCTTCCTCAAGACGGGGCTATATTAGTAAGGATTGAAAATCGGCCCATAGATATCAGGGTTTCTACTATTCCGACTATTTATGGCGAAAAGGCGGTTTTGAGATTATTAGACAGAAGCCAAGTAGTCTTAGACTTAAATCAGATGGGTTTTGATTCCAAACAGCTCGAGAAGATGCGCTATGCTATGAGCGCCTCTTACGGACTTATATTTATAACAGGGCCAACCGGAAGCGGAAAAACTACCACATTATATGCTATGTTAAGCGAGATAAAAAGCCCTACGAAAAATATTGTTACAATAGAAGATCCGGTTGAATATAAATTAGAAGGAATAAATCAGGTTCAGGTAAAGGCGGATATAGGACTCACCTTTGCTACGGCGTTGCGCAGTTTTTTAAGGCAGGATCCGGATATTATGCTGGTGGGCGAGACAAGGGATTTAGAGACAGCTCAGATTTGCACGCGTTCCAGTTTGACAGGGCACTTGGTATTAAGCACTTTACATACTAATGACGCGCCTTCAGCAATAAATAGACTTGTTGACATAGGCATTGAGTCTTATATGCTTGCGCCGTCTTTATTGTTGGTAATCGCGCAGAGGCTGATAAGAAAACTATGCCCTGATTGTAAGGAAGCGTATGAACCGACAAAGGATCAGTTGTTTGGCGCTAAGCTTAAAGCGGAGCTTATTTATAAACCCAAAGGCTGTTCAAAGTGCAACAACTTGGGTTATAAGGGAAGAGTTTGTATTGCCGAATTGATGGTTGCTGATACGCAGATAAAAGAGTTGATTAATCGTAAGGCTTCCTATCAGGATATAAGGGAGGCTGCCCGGGGTTGCGGTATGCAAACTTTGTATGAATCAGCGCTTAAAAAAGTTGAAGAAGGCGTAGTTTCCTTGGAAGAGGCGATTTTTGTTACGCTGGGAGCGGAATAGTTAGTTTACCCTGAAAAACACCTTGCGGCTTGTAGGGGTCGGATTCATCCGACCCGCAAGAGATAACGGGCGCGATACTGGGTGTGGTCCCCTACAAATTAGACAAAATACAGGGTTTTTCATCGTTAACTAGTTAGTTTTGAGGGTAAAGTAATGCCAAAATTTTCTTATGTAGCCAGGAATAGTTCGGGTGAAAAACTTAGCGGTGTTGAAGAAGGGGGCAATCAGGATGAGATTGTCGGCCGCCTGCAAGCCAAAGGGCTAATAGTAATAAATACCACTATTTTAGAAAAAAAAGATATTTTGTCGCTTACAGCTGGGCAGGCAAGACGCGCATTCAAGCGAAATAGGATTACTAGTGAAGACAGGGTGCTTTTTTGCCGGCAGTTTGCCACGCTTTTGGGAGCGGGTATTACTATAATAAAAAGCCTGCAGGTAATAAAGGAGCAGGTGGCAAGCCGTATGTTTTATCATATTCTTGGAGATCTGCAGAAAAAAATGGAGGAGGGCCTAAGTTTTCATGAGGCGATGGCAAAGCATCCGGTAGTATTTTCAGAGCTCTGGGTTAATCTGGTAGAAAGCGGAGAGGCTTCAGGTAATTTAGCCTTGGTTTTAGATCGACTGGCAAGTTATTTAGAAAGAAACGCCGCGTTTAAAAGAAAGATTGTTTCAGCATTAGCCTATCCAGCAATACTTATGTTTGTTGGGACAGCCGCGATTGTTGTTTTAACTGTGAAAATTATTCCTACTTTCGCGCAATTATTCGGTCAGTTTAATTTGAAACTGCCTATCCTGACCCAGGTTATTGTAAATATAAGCGGCGTTGTAACTAAGTATATACTTTTTATAATCGCGGGGTCAGTAGTTGGTTTTTTTCTTTTTCAGGGGTTTATCAAGACTAAGGCAGGCAGGATGCAATATGAAAAGTTTTTATTGAGTTTACCTGTTTTTGGTGAATTTTTTCGCACGATAAGTGTCGAACGGTTTACTTCAGAAATGACTACCCTTACTGAAAGCGGTGTTCCTATCCTTTATTCATTGGAAATAGTGGAGCGTAGTGTAAATAACCGGACTTTAGGGGAAATTATTAAGAAGGTAAAGGAGGATGTGCGCGAGGGGAAACCATTAAGCCAGTCTCTGCGGGAAAGTGGTTATTTTGATCCCATGGTTGTGCAGATGATAAGCATTGGCGAGGAGATAGGCGAGCTCTCCAATATGTTTAAGCGGTTAAATGTATTTTATCAGGATTATATCGAGACATTTTTAGGTCGTTTTACTGCTATGTTTGAACCAATAATGCTTATTTTTATGGGATTAGTCATTGGGGTAATGGTAGTTGGAATGTTTTTACCTATATTCCAACTCTCACAGATCAGGTAGTTTTCGCTCAGGGCTTTTAGTATTAATTAATTAAGGGGGCGGATTTATTTTTGGTATGAGGTGTAGGGACAGCACATTCAGACTGTGTCATAATCGTTAAAAATTCGTCATTCCGACGAAAGTCGGAATCCAGTGAGTTGTGTTATCGCCGGAGAATGGATTCCCGCTTTTGCGGGAATGATACTAAAACCGAATTGTGACACAGTCTGATTGTGCTGTCCCTACCGCACCAGTTTAACAAAAAAAGGAGGAACAAATGAAAAAAGGTTTTACGTTATTGGAGTTGGTTATAGTTATGGTTATTGTAGGCGTTTTGGCAACTTTAGGTTTTACGCAATACGGCGCCATGGTAGAGAGGGCTCGCGGTACTGAAGCAAAAGCAATTTTGGGTGATCTTCGTAAGTTTGCGACAACGAATAGGTTAGAGTATGGGAATTTGAGCAGTGCTACCAATCCTTTTAATAATACAGTAGCAAATATTGGCACAGCTGCAGATAATATTCCTTCCGCATGCAATTCAACACATTATTTTTCGTATAGCATTACAAGTGCCGCAGATAGCACGCTTGTTGCAACTGCTACTCGTTGTGTTGCTGGCGGAAAAACTCCTAATCGTGCAGCAGGCACAGGCGCATGGAATCTTACTCTTACCTCGAATTTGGCAAATGGTAGTGATGTATGGAGTGGAACCGGCGGGTATAATTAAATAGGATGTTTTGTTTAGAATAGTTGCGAGTCATAAGTCATAAGTCTTTCGAAAACCGAACTATAGCCTTGCGGCAAAAGTATCTTTAGATTATTATTAAACGTGTTCACCTACGAGGTGGACAAGGTTCTTCAGAGAGAAAAGGGGGGGGCAGATTAAAAAAAATATTAGAATTAGCGTTATTCAGACCGTGTCGTAATATTTGTTGTGCGTTGTGCGTATTGCGTCGTGCGTAACGCAATACGCAATACGATATACGCAATACAAAAAAAGGAGGAACAAATGAAAAAAGGTTTTACGTTATTGGAGTTGGTTATAGTTATGGTTATTGTAGGCGTTTTGGCAACTTTAGGTTTTACGCAATACGGCGCCATGGTAGAGAGGGCTCGCGGTACTGAAGCAAAAGCAATTTTGGGTGATCTTCGTAAGTTTGCGACAACGAATAGGTTAGAGTATGGGAATTTGAGCAGTGCTACCAATCCTTTTAATAATACAGTAGCAAATATTGGCACAGCTGCAGATAATATTCCTTCCGCATGCAATTCAACACATTATTTTTCGTATAGCATTACAAGTGCCGCAGATAGCACGCTTGTTGCAACTGCTACTCGTTGTGTTGCTGGCGGAAAAACTCCTAATCGTGCAGCAGGCACAGGCGCATGGAATCTTACTCTTACCTCGAATTTGGCAAATGGTAGTGATGTATGGAGTGGAACCGGCGGGTATAATTAAATAGGATAAAAGTTTGTAAGGGGGCGGATTTATCTCGGGCGTGAGGTGTAGGGACAGCACATTGTGCTGTCCCTACCACTGCGAAAATTGCCTAAAATTATTGCCGAAGGCAATTTTCTTGTTAAATTATGAAAAAAGGATTTACTTTATTAGAGATTATGGTTGTGTTGATAATTATCGGAATTTTAGCAACCATAAGCTTTACTCATTACGGCGGTTTTAAGGAAAAAACACTTCAAAAGGAGGCGGTATCAAATTTGAAATTGATTATCGCCGCGGAAAGAATTTATAGAATGGAAGAAGGCAGTTATTACAATTCTACTTCTATGAGTGAAATTAATGATAACCTAAAACTTAATTTGCCCATAGATAAGGTGAATTGGAATTACACAACTGTTAGCAGTAATACCATGACTAATGTCTGCGCGCAAGCAACAAGGGATGGCCAGACTTCATGGCATATGATGTTTAACGATAACGATACCGCGACAGGCAATTGCAAAAATTATAAATAGGGACAGACACTATTTAAACGTAGAGACGAGGCAATGCCTCGTCTC
>CAKKQB010000040.1 GCA_919901915.1 Omnitrophica bacterium GWA2_41_15 | reverse complement strand
GCACTGCGGACTTTTAAGCCCAAGGTTTTCGCCCTAAACACGAAAGAACCAAAAAAATTAGTGGGAATTTCAAGAGGTTAAAAATATGAAGAAATTAAACCAAAAAATACCTGTTTCCAATAGCGATTTGGAACGAAAATCGAGAGGTCGTCGGCGGAGAGGCGTATCATTCCCTATTTTGTCAGGAAATGAAGAGTTGCCGGAAGATTACGCTATTGTTCTTGGCGAGATTAAGGAACGCATTCAGACAGAGCGATTACGCGTTGTCATGACCGCTAACGCAGCCATGGTCATCTTGTATTGGGATATTGGTAGGGCGATTCTCAAACGTCAGGAGCATGAAGGTTGGGGAGCGAAAGTCATTGACCGATTATCAGTTGATTTGCGTGAGGCTTTTCCTGACATGCGAGGACTTTCGCCACGAAATTTGAAGTATATGAGATCTTTCGCTGTTGCCTGGACCAACCGTCAATTTGTGCAAGAGGTACTTGCACAAATCACTTGGTATCACAATATTACTTTGCTCGAAAAGGTCGCAGATTCACAAACACGGCTTTGGTATGCTATGATGGCTCGTGAAAACGGCTGGAGTTGTAATATCCTTGCAATGCAGATTAAAGCCTGCGTTCACAATCGTCAAGGGAAGGCTATCAACAATTTTATTCTCACTCTTCCGCCTGCAGATTCCGACATCGACTTGCTTTTTTACCACCTGAAGCTGCGTTGCTATGTCGTGGTGGAGCTTAAAGTAGTCCCATTTGATCCCGGTTTTACCGGTACACTGAATATGTATTTATCGGCGGTTGATGATCTGCTGCGCCATCCTGACGATAAACCCACTATTGGACTTCTCTTGTGCCGATCCAAAAATAAGGTGGTAGTAGAATATGCTCTTCGCGGCTTTCAGAAACCCATTGGTGTTGCAGATTGGGAGACCGCGTTTGTCAACTCTCTGCCAAAAGAATTAAAAGGAAGCCTGCCTACTGTGGAGGAAATCGAGGCTGAGTTGATGAAAGAAGAAAATGCAAAATGAAGTTTGATGAGTGATTTAATTAAGAAAAAGATTAGTGAAGATTTTAGGGAGATGGGGATATGAAAGGGAATAAATTAAAGTTTAAGCAATTCATTATGCTTCAGAGGGGTTTTGATTTACCTGTTGCTGAAATGAAAGATGGTGAAGTCCCTGTATTAGGATCAACAGGTGTGATTGGCTATCACAACAAGGCAAAAGTAAACCCTCCTGGTGTAGTTACAGGACGTTCTGGAACAATAGGTGTAATTCAATATACGGATAAGCCATATTGGCCTCATAATACTTCACTTTGGGTGAAAGATTTCAAATCAAATCATCCGAAATTTGTTTACTACAAAATGAAAACATTAAATTTTGAGCGATTTAATGGTGGGGCATCAGTTCCTACACTCAATCGAAATAATCTTGATAATTTAGTAGTTCAAGTCCCTGATAATCTAATACAACAAAAAATTGCTGACATCCTCTCCTCTTACGACAACCTCATCGACACCAACCGCCGGCGGATACAGCTTTTGGAAGAATCGGCGCGGCTCTTATTCCGCGAGTGGTTTGTGTATTTCAGATTTCCAGGACATGAAAAAGTAAAGATAGTTGATGACGTGCCAGAGGGGTGGAAGAAAGGACAAGTAAAAGACATCATTGAAACTGTGAACCCAAGAAAAAAAATACATAAATCAGATTATGATGAATCAGGTTTGTATCCTTGCATTGATCAATCACAGGAATACATAAGTGGATATACAGATAAAAAAGATTATGTAATAAACAGTACTGTTCCAATTGTAATTTTTGGAGATCATACAAGAATTATTAAATATGTTGATTTTCCTTTTGTAAGTGGAGCCGACGGCACACAATTGCTTATAAGTAAGCATAATAAGATAAATTCTGAATTCTTATATTTTATTTTAAAGAATATAAATCTTTCAAATTATTTTTATGCTAGACATTTCAAATTTCTAAAAGATCAATGGGTTATTGTTCCAAGTGAAAATCTTTGTTTGTCATTTAATCTATTTAGTAAAAACATAATGAAGCAAATAAGCATACTTAGAACTCAATCCCAAAAACTCGCCCAGGCCCGCGACCTGCTCCTGCCGCGGCTGATGAGCGGTGCAATTGAGGTATAAAATTATGAAAAAGAATAAACAGATTGCCAAACAGAATACATTTACGGAATTTCTACTCTACACTACGCCAAACGGCAAGGTGAAGGTGGAGATATTTTTGCGTGATGAAAATATTTGGCTTACGCAGGCAAAAATTGCCGAACTTTTTGGCGTAGAGAGAAGTGTAGTCACGAAACATCTTCAAAATATTTTCCAGGAAGGTGAGTTAGGCAAAAATTCAACTTGTGCAAAAATTGCACAAGTTCAAATAGAAGGATTAAGGCAAGTAACAAGAGATGTGGAATTTTATAATCTTGACGCTATTATTTCTGTTGGTTATCGGGTTAATTCTACTCAGGCAACGTATTTTCGTATTTGGGCGACTGAAAGGTTAAAGGAATACATTATCAAGGGCTTTACAATGAACGACGAGAAACTAAAGGATCCCTACAATATTTTTGGCAAGGATTATTTTGAGGAACAACTGGCGAGGATCCGAGATATTCGCTCCAGTGAGCGGAGGTTTTACAAAAAGATCACTGATATTTACGCACAATGCAGTATTGACTACGATCCGAATGAGGAAATCACCAAGCAATTTTTCGCCACTGTGCAAAATAAACTTCATTTTGCCATGACAGGAAAAACTGCCGCTGAGATAATACATGAAAGAGTAGATAGTACTAAAACTAATATGGGGCTGACAGTTTGGAAAAATTCTCCAAAAGGCAAGATTCGAGAGTCTGATGTTGTGATTGCTAAAAACTATCTGAATGAAAAAGAGTTTGATCATTTAAATCGAATTGTGACCATGTATCTTGATTATGCCGAGGTGCAGGCGCAAAAAGGAATTGCAATGCGTATGGAGGATTGGGTGAAAAAATTGAATGCTTTTCTCCAGTTTAATGAAACCGAAATTCTGCAAGATAATGGAAAAGTTTCGCATGAAGTCGCAGTAGCGTTAGCGGTTGAAGAATATGAAAAATACCGTATTATTCAGGATAAAAACTATATCTCCGATTTTGACCGGGAAGTAAAAAAATTACTTGAATTGAAGAAGAAAAAATCATGACCTACTTAAACGAAGACACCTTAGTTCAACAAACAACTACGGATTACCTGCGGGACAAACTCGGCTGGGAATCGGTGTATGCCTACAATCAGGAAACTTTTGGGCCGGATAGTCTATTGGGCAGAAGCTCCAACCGTGAAGTGGCGCTGATACGCTATCTAAAGAAAGCCCTAAAAAACTTCAATCCCCATCTTCCTGAAACCGCTTATGATGAAGCCGTGCGCCAAGTGGTGGATTACTCCCAGAGCCAGTCCATGCTCTCTTTCAACTATGATAAATACAAACTATTCAAGGATGGTGCGCTGGTTTCTTTTCAGGGAGAAGATGGTGAGATAAAAAAAGAGCGGCTCAGGATCTTTGATTTTAATGAGGCGACCAACAATCATTTTTTGACAGTGCGGGAATTGTGGGTGCAGGGCGATTTATACCGTCGCCGGATTGATATTGCAGGGTTTGTCAACGGTATTCCGCTTTTGTTTGTGGAATGCAAAAATATTCATAAAGACCTCAGGAATGCCTACGAAAGAAACCTTGCTGATTACAAAGACACCATCCCACTTTTTTTTCATCACAACGCGATTGTTATGCTCGCCAATGGCGAAAAAGCCAAAGTCGGCACCATCACTGCCGGCTATGAGCATTTTCATGAATGGAAACGGCTGTCAGAATCAGACCCGGGCGTGGTGGATATGGAAACCCTTTTGAATGGTGTTTGCGACAAGAAAAATCTCATCGATATTTTTGAAAACTTCATTGTCTATGATGATTCCAGCGGCAAACAGATAAAAGTGCTGGCGAAAAATCATCAATATTTGGGCGTTAACCAGGTTATCAGGGCATTGAATGATCTCAATAGGACAAAAGGAAAACTCGGCGTTTTCTGGCATACACAAGGGGCTGGCAAAAGTTATTCTATGGTATTTTTCACCACCAAGGTGCACCGTAAAATCGGCGGAAATTATACTTTTTTAATTTGTACGGATAGGGATGATTTGGATACCCAAATATATAAAACCTATGCCGGATGCGGTGTGGCTGACAATGACAAAACACCCTGCTGGCCGAGTAGCGGCAGGCATCTGGCAGAACTTATGAGCCATCACAAGGCTTATGTATTTACCACGATTCAAAAATTCAATCAGGATGTAGAGCCGGATAAGGGTTATACCAAGCGAGGCGATATTATTGTAATCACTGACGAAGCGCGCCGTACTCAATACGGCAATCTTGCTTTGAACATGCGCAATGCCTTGCCGAACGCCAACTTTATTGGATTTACAGGCACACCGCTATTTAAGGATGATGAAATCACCGTGAGAGTTTTTGGTGATTATGTTTCTACATATGATTTTCAACGGGCTGTAGAGGATGAGACAACTAGGCCTCTTTATTACGATTCGCGGGGCGAAACTCTGGGCCTGGCAACTGATGAAATCAATGAACGGATTGCCGAAAAATTAGAAGAAATTGAAATTGATGATATTGATGTAAGTCAGCGATTAGAAAAAGAACTGAAGCGGGATTATCATATCATTACGGCAGAAAAGCGTCTTAATCAAATTGCCAAGGATTTTGTTTATCACTACACCACCTCCTGGGAAACAGGCAAGGCGATGTTTGTCTGTATTGATAAATTAACCTGTGTACGAATGTATGAATTAATCAGGCAATACTGGGAGCAAAAAGCAGAGGAAATTAGAGAATCCTGGAAATTGGCATCTGGAGAAGAAAGAGATCAGCTTGCCAATCAGCTCATCTGGATGAAAGAGACAAAGATGGCGGTAATTGTGAGTGAAGAGCAAGGAGAAGTAGAGAAGTTTAGAAAATGGGGTTTTGATATTACGCCGCACCGACGGCTTATTAAGAATGGCTTTGAAATTTCTGATGGAACACGAATTGATGTGGATTCTGCTTTTAAGAAAGAAGAACACCCGTTTAGAATTGCGATAGTCTGTGCGATGTGGTTGACAGGGTTTGATGTGCCGAGTTTGGCAAACCTTTATTTAGATAAACCGCTTAAAGCCCATACGCTGATGCAGGCGATTGCTCGTGCAAACCGGGTCAATGGTGATAAAAATAATGGTTTGATTATTGATTATTGCGGTATCCTCAAGAATCTACATCAAGCGCTGGCGACTTTTGCCGGAACAAGCGATACAGGTAGAACCGGTGAATTGGGGCTGAATGAATTAAATCCAACCAGAACTAAAGAAGAATTACTTGAAGAATTAAAACAAGCGATTAGCTTGACAAGTGATTTTTTGAGCGATCGAAAAGCCTCGCTTGATGCAATCATCAACACCAGCGGGTTTGAAAGAAATAAGGCGATTATCGCGGCTAAAGAAGCGGTGAATGAAAATGATGAGACCAGAAAGAAGTTTGAGGTGATGTGCCGCGAGGTATTTATTAAATTTAAGGCGTGTCTAACAATTCCCGGAGTCCATACCTACCGCAATCAATATGGAGCAATAAATATCATCTATAAAAGCCTGCAGAAAGACCGAGATCAAGCAGATATTAGCGATATTATTAAACAATTGCATGAAATTATTGATGAGTCGATTATTGTTACGCCAGACAAAGCCAAAGGACCCAATAAACCTTATGATATCAGCAAAATTGACTTTAACCGATTGCGGGCAGAATTTGAACATATTAGAACTAAAAATACCACTGTGCAGAGCCTTAAAAGCGTGATTGAGAAAAAATTAGAATGGCTCATCCAAAGAAATCCGCTCCGGACAGACTTTCAAGAACATTATGAAAAGATAATTGATGAGTATAATAAAGAAAAGGACCGCCAAAATATTGAAGCTACCTTTGAGGCGTTATCGAAATTTGCGCAAGAGTTGGATGAGGAAGAAAGCCGGGCAGTGCGAGAAGGGCTGGATGAAGAGGCGCTGGCTATTTATGACCTATTGGCAAAGCCAGATTTGAAACCCCGGGAAATCCAAAAGATAAAGAAGGTAGCTAAAGAATTGCTGGAAAAACTGAAAGAAAAATTAAAAGATTTGTATAGGTGGCAAGACAAAGAGCCAACAAGAGACGGAGTAAGAGTTTTAATTAGAAATTTTCTATGGAATGATGCAACCGGATTGCCTGAAGAATATTACACTCAAAACGATGTATATAAAAAAGCTGAATCTGTTTTTTATCATGTCTATCAGGCATATCCGACAATGCCATCGCCGTATTATGCAAACGAACGAAACCCACACCAAAGATTGTCGTTTTTCTGATGTAATTTAGATATGAAAATTTCCGTTAAGGTTAAGCCGAATTCTAAAGTAGAAAAAGCAGAGAAGGTGAGTGAAAACAAATTTATTTTATGGGTGAAGGCCCCGGCAAAAGAAGGCAAGGCAAATGAGGCGGCAATAAAATTGCTGAGCGAATATTTTGGGATACCAAAGAGTAATATAAGCATTCTTAAAGGCCGCAGCAGTAGGAATAAGATTATTGATATAGGGTAGGGGGCAGAAAAAAATGGAACTCAAAACATTTCAGAAGATAAGTTACGGGTTATATCTTGTAAGTTCTAAAAGGGAAAGCAAGCTTAATGGACAAATCGCCAATATCGTATTTCAAATAACTTCTGAACCGCCCACGATAGGCTTAAGCATAAATAAGCAGAATCTAACTCATGAGTTTATTCAAGAGAGCCATATTTTTGCAATCTCAATTTTATCAGAAAATACCCCGCTTGAATTTATAGGGCATTTTGGGTTTAAATCAGGCAGGGAAATAGATAAATTTAAAGGTATAAATTACAAACTTGGGGGAACCGGTGTTCCCATAGTTTTGGATAATTCCGTAGGTTATTTAGAGGCAGAGGTTATCAACCAGATAGATGTTGGTACGTACACCATTTTTATTGGAAAAGTGGGAGATGCCCAAATCGTTGCAGATGCGGAGCCAATGACTTATGCTTATTACCATGAAGTAAAAAAGGGGACAGCCCCAAAAACAGCGCCAACATATATTAAGGAAGAGGTGAAGAAGATGGACAAATATGTCTGCACAGTTTGCGGGTATGTTTATGATCCGCAGGCCGGAGATTTGGATTCAGGGATAAAGCCCGGCACGCCCTTTGAGAAACTTCCTGATGATTGGGTTTGCCCTGTCTGCGGAGCAGGTAAAGACGCTTTTAAAAAGGAGGAATGAAATGGCGGTTAGAGAAATAAAAACTGGAGTGTTTTCTGTAGGCGCTTTGGATTGGGATAGAAGACTTTTTGATGAACTCATCCCTCTGCCTGACGGCACAAGTTATAACGCCTACCTGATTAAAGGCAAAGAAAAAACAGCCCTTATCGATACGGTTGACCCGACTAAAGGAGCTGAACTCGAAGTAAATCTGCAAACACTTGGAGTGAAAAAAATAGATTATGTAATTTGTAATCACGCCGAACAAGACCATTCTGGAGCCATACCTAAAATCCTTGAAATATATCCAGAGGCTAAGGTTGTTACCAATGAGAAGTGTAAAGAACTTTTGATAAAACTGCTCTTGATACCAGAGGAAAAATTTCAGGTAATAAAAGATGGGGAGATGCTGTCTCTTGGCGGTAAAACATTGGAATTTATTATAGCGCCTTGGGCGCATTGGCCAGAGACGATGCTCACCTATTTAAAAGAGGACAAAATGCTTTTTCCTTGCGACCTTCTCGGCTCGCATTTAGCGACAAGCAGTCTCTATGCCATAGATGAAAGCAAGGCCTACACTTCAGCCAAAAGGTATTATGCCGAGATTATGATGCCTTTTAGAACGAGCATAAAGAAACACTTAGAAAGGATAAAGGGAATAGAAATTGAGATAATCGCGCCCAGCCATGGGCCAATTTATCAGAAGCCTAAATTCATTTTGCAGGCATACGAGGATTGGGTATCGGACGATGTCCAAAATGAGGTAATAATTCCTTATGTCTCTATGCACGGCAGCACAGAGAAAATGGTTAGCTATTTTCTGGAGTCGTTAATGAAAAGGAATATAACGGTTAAACCTTTCAATCTGACAAAAACAGATATTGGAGAACTGGCAATGGCGCTTGTAGACGCATCCACTATTGTTATTGCCTCTCCCACTGTTCTTGGAGGGGCTCATCCATCTGTGATTTATGCCGCATACCTTGTTAATGCCTTAAGGCCAAAAACCAGATTTGTCTCGGTGATTGGCTCTTATGGTTGGGGTGGAAAAATGGTGGAGCAACTTGCCGGGATGCTGACCAATCTTAAAGTAGAAGTGTTTGAGCCGGTTATTATAAAAGGTTATCCAACAGAAGAAAACTTTAAATTATTGGATAATCTGGTTGATAAAATTCAAAATAATTTGCTATAAGGAGGGAAGATGAAAGAATTAAAAGGCACAAAGACCGAGAAGAATCTTGTGTCTGCTTTTGCCGGTGAGTCTCAGGCGCGTAACCGTTATACCTATTTTGCTTCGCAGGCAAAGAAAGAGGGTTACGAGCAGATTGCCGCTATTTTTCTTGAGACCGCGGATAACGAAAAAGAGCATGCGAAACGAGAGTTTAAGTTTTTAGAGGGCGGCGAGGTAGAGATTACGGGCAGTTTTCCGTCTGGCGTGATTGGCACTACGGCTGAAAATCTAAAATCCGCGGCTTCAGGCGAAAATTATGAGCATACGACGATGTATCCTGAGTTTGCCCAAATAGCCCGAGAGGAAGGATTTGAGGAGATTGCCGTGGTTTTTGGGGCAATTGCCGTGGCAGAGAAGGGGCATGAGAAACGCTATCTTGTCCTACTGAAAAATATTGAAGAAGGTAAAGTATTTAAAAAAGATACAGTGGTCAAATGGAGATGCCGCAATTGCGGTTACATCTATGAAGGCAAAGAGGCGCCAAGAGAATGCCCGGCCTGCGCTCATCCCCAGGGTTATTACGAACTCTTGTGCCAAAATTATTAATGGAGGCGATAAAGATGACCGCCAAGTTACAAGTCTATAAATGTAATATCTGTGGGAATATGGTTGAAATGTTACATTCAGGAGAAGGCGAGCTAGTCTGCTGTGGCCAGCCAATGGTTTTGCTTAAAGAAAATACTGTTGATGCCTCGCGGGAAAAGCATGTGCCGGTGATAGAAGAAATAGATGACGGCATGAAAGTTAAGGTTGGTGCGGTTGCTCATCCGATGGAAGAAAAACATTATATTGAATGGATAGAAGTCATTGGAGATAATAGGATATGTAGAAAGTTCTTAGCGCCAGGAGGCGCGCCAGAGGTTCTATTTGGAAAGAAAGTAGAAAATGTAGAAGCAAGGGCATATTGTAATCTCCATGGGCTGTGGAAGTCGTAAGATATGATGTATTTATTGTGCCAGACGAGAGTAGGAATGGTTCCTAAGATGAACTAAAAGCATCTTTTTGATGAGGAAGAAGTCTTGATGCTTGAGTTTTGTTTAAGCGAAGAAGAAAAAAGTAATAAATTTGACGTAGAAAAAAATATTAAATGAAAAAAATATCTTTAGCGCAAATTAAGCCGGATGAAAAAGTAAAGATCCTAGAGATTTTAGGAGGATCTAATTTAGAAAGTAAGCTCTTAAGCATGGGCGTATATAAAGGCAAATTAGTCGCTAAGCTTAGTCATATTGGTTTAAAAGGCCCGGTGGTAATTAAGGCGGGAAGAAGTATTCTGGCTTTAGGCCATAGTGTGGCTGAAAAAATAATTGTGGAAAGAGAATGATAAAAAAAATTTATTTAATCGGTAACCCTAATGTTGGGAAAAGTGTAGTATTTTCGCGCTTAACCGGTGTAACGGTGATTTCTTCAAATTATCCGGGGACTACTGTTGAGATTGCCAAGGGTTATTTATGCCTGAATAATGAGAAGGTTGAAGTTGTGGATTTGCCGGGGACATATTCGTTAGACCCTACATCTAGAGCTGAAGAGGCGGCTGTTTCTTTATTGAAAGAATTTTCTAAGGAAGAGATTGTCGTAGTCAACATTATTGATTCAACTAATCTTGAAAGAAATTTGCTTTTGACTTTACAGTTGATTGAAGAAGGTTTCCCAGTAGTTATTTGTATGAATATGTGCGATGATGCCGGTCATCGGGGTGTGCATATAAATATTGTTAAGCTGGAGGAGCTGCTGAAAGTGCCGGTGATTTCAACCTGCGCTTTAACTGGGAAAGGGATTAAATTATTAATAGAGAGGATAAAAGAGGCAGTGTCTTCTCCCAGAGGAAAATTTACACATCAAGAGCGTTGGCTGGAGATTGGCCGGATTATTGAGCAGGTTCAGTGGCTAGAGCACCGGCATCATACTTTTAGGGAGATAATGGAAGACGCATCAGTGCGCCCGGTAACCGGATTACTGATGGCTGGCGGGATTATTTACGCGGCATTTAAAATTACGCGTTTTATCGGTGAAGGGATAATTAGCCATATTACTGATCCGTTTTTTATAAATATTTATCAGCCGATACTTGAGAAATTTTCTTCTTTCTGGCCGGAAAAAGGTTTTTGGTTTCATTTATTAATTGGTGATTTGATTAATGGCAAGATAGACTTTAAACAATCCTTAGGAGTTTTAACAACTGCTCCTTATATTGAATTTGGAATGGTTTTGCCTTATGTTGTGTCTTTTTATTTTATTTTAAGCTTGTTAGAGGATGTTGGGTATTTGCCACGGTTAGCGGTATTATTGGATAATCTTTTGCATCGTCTGGGGCTGCACGGTTACGCGGTAATCCCCGTGCTCTTGGGGTTTGGTTGTAATGTTCCCGGAATTTTATCTACGCGCGTGTTAGAATCAAAGAGGGAGAGATTTATTGCCTGTACAATTATTTCTATTGGCGTGCCCTGTGTTCCTTTACAGGCGATGATTTTTGGTTTATTAGGAAAATTCGGCGGATTTTATGTCAGCGGAGTATATCTGGTATTATTTTCTTTGATGATTATATTAGGAATAATTTTAAGCCGTTTCTTGTCTGGCTATAGCCCGGAGTTTCTCTTAGAGATTCCTCCTTATCGGTTTCCGCCGCTATTTATGCTTTGGAAAAAGCTTTATTTCCGCATAAAAGGATTTTTAATAGAAGCAATGCCGGTAGTTTTGTTGGGAGTCTGTTTTATTAATATTCTGCTTTATTTCAAATTATTCGATTTTGTAACGGCTATATTCGCGCCGATACTTCATGGTTTATTTGGGCTTCCCAAAGAAGCGGTGGTTGCTTTAACCGTTGGTTTTTTAAGAAAAGATGTGGCTATGGGGATGCTGATGCCTTTAGGCTTAACCGCGAATCAATTGTTTATTTGCGCTACTTTATTGGCAATATCTTTTCCTTGTGTAGCCAGTTTTGTGGTTTTAGCCAAAGAATTAGGATTAAAAGGTTTAATTAAATCAATTTTAATTATGGTAGGCATTAGTATAATTGTTGGCGCTGTACTTCATTTTGTTATATTGCGTTAATTGCCAGCGTAAACTATTGACCTTTGCATTTATATAAAGAGGGATATTATGGAAGAAAAGGCGAATAACAAAAAAAGCGGTAAAGTAAAAACTTTCTTTAAAGGCTTGGTAGAAAAAATGGATAAAAAGATGCAAGAGAAAGCAAAAAAGAGCGCGTGCTGTTGTAATAATAAGAAGACAGGGGATAAATCATGCTGCGGTTAATTGTTGACTGGTTGACGTTTTTTGTTTTAAAACTCGATCCCGGTTCTAAGTTAGGAGCGGCTCTAAACTTTTTTATTTACGACTCAATAAAGATATTACTGCTTCTATTTGTGTTGATCGCAGTAATTGGGTTTGGGCGAAGTTTCCTGCCGCAAGAGAAAATTAAAGCTTGGATTACCCAAAAAAAAGGGTTGGGTAATTTTTTTGCTTCTTTGTTTGGGGCAATAACTCCGTTTTGTTCCTGTTCTTCAATTCCGATCTTTATGAGTTTTTTGAAAGCAGGGGTTCCCTTAGGAGTAACATTTTCGTTTCTTATTACCTCTCCATTGATTAACGAGTATCTGGTTGTTTTAATGATTGGTTTTTTTGGGTGGAAGATTACGCTGATGTATGTCTTCAGCGGGATGTTTATTGGAGTTGTTTCAGGGATTATTCTTGGCAAAATGAAACTGGAAAAATATTTAGAAAAAGACATTGTGGATGAAGGCGTAAGAGGAGAAAATGGTCTAAAATATAAAGGGATGATGGAGCGAGTTATTTTCGGGCTTGCCGAAGCAAAGACCATCGTTAAAAAGCTCTGGTTTTGGATATTAATCGGCGTAGGGATAGGAGCTTTTATTCACAATTATGTTCCCCAGCAAGCAGTTCAGTCAATAATCGGCAAGACGGGAATTTTTTCCGTGCCTATCGCTGTTCTTTTTGGCGTCCCTATGTATGGCGGCTGCGCGGCGATTGTGCCCATTGCGGTTGTTTTGTTTCAAAAGGGTTTTCCTTTGGGAACTGCTTTAGCGTTTATGATGGCGGTTGCGGCGCTGAGTCTGCCTGAGGCCGTTATGTTAAGAAGGGCGATGAAGTTAAAATTAATAGCTATATTCTTTGGAATAACGACATTGGCTATTATATTCACAGGGTACTTGTTTAACGCGTTGCAGGTAATATTGGTTTAGGGAGGGTAAACAATGTTTCGCTTGCACGCCTCCTCAAAGTAGCATAAACATTCTTAAAGGCCAGAGCAGTAAGAATAAGATTATTGATATAAAGTAGTGGGTAGAAGAAAATTTGGACGAATTCTTGAATGCAATAGAGATTGTCGTAGTAGAGACGCAAAATCTTGCATCTCTACTAAGCAAATAGGAAAATGTGGAAGTTTAAGGATAGCGGTGGTATAATAGAGATAATAAGATTGATTACTATTTATTAGAAAGGGAAGCGCGGTTAAATGTCTAGGATAGCCTCTGATATAACAAAACTGATCGGTAACACGCCTTTGGTGCGGTTGAATAAAATAGCTAAAGATTGCGTTGCTACAGTTGTGGGTAAGTTGGAGTTTTTTAATCCTTGTGGTTCAGTTAAGGATAGAATCGGTTTGAGCATGATTGAGCAGGCGGAGAAGGAAGGCAGGATTAAAAAGGATACGATAATCATTGAGCCGACCTCAGGTAATACCGGTATTGCTTTGGCTTTTGTCTGCGCGGTAAAAGGTTACAAATTGGTTTTAACTATGCCTGAAACAATGAGCGTTGAACGCCGTAAACTTTTATCGGCTTTTGGCGCTGAAATTATTTTAACTTCAGGGATTGAGGGCATGGCTGGCGCGATTAGAAAAGCAGAGGAAAAAGCTAGAAGTGATAAGCGTTATTTTATGCCGCAGCAATTTAAAAATCCTGCTAACCCTCAGATTCATCGCCTAACTACCGCAAAGGAAATCTGGAGAGATACAGGCGGAAAAATAGATATTTTAGTCGCAGGCGTAGGAACCGGCGGCACAATCACAGGCATAGCGGAAGTTATAAAGAAAAAGAAAAAATCTCTTAAGGTAATTGTGGTTGAGCCAAAGGATTCAGCAGTATTATCCGGAGGAAAAGCCGGAGCGCATAAAATACAAGGTATCGGCGCGGGTTTTGTGCCGGAGGTTCTAAATACAAAAATTATAGATGAAATAATTCAGGTTTCAAATGAAGATACTTTTGCCACAGCCAGAAGCCTGGCTAAAGAAGAAGGAATATTGGCAGGTATTTCTTCCGGCGCGGCAGTATTCGCGGCGTTGAAAGTAGCTAAGAGAAAAGAAAATAACAGAAAGCTTGTCGTGGTGATATTGCCTGATGGGGCAGAGAGGTATTTAAGTACGGAACTGTTTATCTAGGTGGAGTAGTAATATGAGAATAACCAAGATACAAGAAACAATAACCAAACAATAACCAATGACCAAATTTCAATAACCAATTATACAAGGAGGTTAAAGATGAGAGACAGGATAGAGAAAGCGTTGGATAAGATTCGGCCTATGCTTAGAGCTGATGGCGGTAATGTGGAATTAGTGGATGTAACTAGTGACGGAGTTGTAAAATTGAAACTTACGGGTTCTTGTGGTTGCTGTCCGATGAGCCAGCTGACTTTAAAGAATGGCGTTGAGAAGATTATAAAGCAGGAAGTCCCAGAGATAAAAGAGGTTATTGCTTTATAATACACGGATACACACGGATATAATACACGGATACACACGGATATAATACACGGATAAACACGGATATAATACACGGATACACACGGATTAATTTTTATCCGTGTCTATCCGTAAGAAATCCGTGCGAATTCGTGAATAAAACAGGAGTATGTGAAATAATGAAGACAATCAAAGAAATAAATGAAAAAATTAAGAGAGGCGATGTTGTAGTAGTTACTGCTGAAGAGGTTATTGATTTAGTGGAGAAGAAAGGCGTTAGAAAAGTAGCAGAGGAAGTGGATGTGGTTACCACAGCCACATTTGGCCCGATGTGCTCATCAGGCGCGTATTTTAATATTGGGCATTCAAAACCAAGAATAAAATTAGGCGGGGGAGTCTGTAAACTCAATGATGTGCCTTGTTATACCGGTTTCGCGGCAGTGGATATTTATCTGGGGGCAACTGCTATTCCTGACGATGATCCGCGTAATAAAGTTTATCCCGGTGAATTTAAATATGGCGGCGGCCACGTGATCCATGAGTTAGTCGCGGGAAAGCCTGTGTATTTGGAAGCTATCGCGTATGGCACTGATTGTTATCCGCGTAAAAAATTGGCAACCGCTATTAATCTAAAGGATATTAACGAAGCAGTTTTGTTTAATATCCGCAATTGTTACCAGAATTACAATGTGGCGGTAAATTTATCAGATAAAATGATTTATACTTACATGGGCGCGTTAAAACCGAATATGGGTAACGCCAATTATTGTTCCGCGGGCCAGCTTTCTCCGCTTTTGAAAGACCCTTATTATAAGAGCATTGGGATAGGTACAAAAATATTCTTAGGCGGCGGCGTTGGTTTTGTGGCTTGGCACGGCACCCAGCATAATCCATCTATCCCCAGAAAGGATAACGGTGTTCCTAAAGTTCCCGGGGGGACACTGGCGGTAATCGGAGATTTAAAACAGATGAAGGCCAAATGGTTAGCGGGAGAAAGTATGTACGGTTATGGGGCTACTTTGGCGGTAGGCATTGGCGTGCCGATACCTGTTTTAAATGAAGAAACGATAAAGTCAGCGGCAGTAAAAGATGAAGAGATTTGGACACAGGTGATAAATTATGCTCATGATTATCCGCAGTGTATAGCAGGTTCTTTGGCGGAGGTAAATTACAGCCAGTTAAAATCCGGTAAAATAACCGTGCAGGGCAAAGAGGTCCCTACTGGTAATTTATCCAGTTATTCAAAAGCGCGCGAGATTACCGAAATATTAAAATCATGGATTGTAAAAGGCGATTTTCTTCTGAGCGAATCGGTCGCGCCTTTGCCTAGCGTTGAATCCGGTTATTCTTTCAAACCGCTTAAGGAAAGCCCGTCGATTAGCTAGAGGAGTAAAGATAAATTTAAACACGAATTACCACGAATTTTTATCGAATTGCCACGAATAATTAGGAGAGCCAATATGATTTCCAGAAAGATTGTTTTACATTTTCCGCAGGTTCTTGTAGATCAGCCTATTGTTTATAAATTGGTTAAGGATTTTGATCTGCAGTTTAATATCTTAAAGGCCTCGGTTACATCCGGACAAGAGGGCCTTATGGTCTTGGAATTAACCGGGAAAAAGGAAAATTTTGACAAGGGTATTGAATACCTTAAGTCCTGCGCGGTTTTAATAGAGCCTTTAAGTAAAGATGTAATTAGGGATGAAGAAAAATGCACCCATTGCGGGGTTTGTGTTCCGGTATGCCCGGTAGATGCCTTGGTAGTTGAACCTCAAACACGCAAGATTATTTTTGAGAATAAAAAATGCATAGCTTGCGAACTTTGCGTTAAGATCTGTCCGCCGCGCGCTATGGAAGTGCGTTTTTAGAGGCCGCTGAAAAATTACTAAAAACTGCATCGGCGGCCTCTGATTACGGAGATTATAAAAGATTACAGAGATTTTGCCGTGGAAATAAATCGCTGCAATCATAAAAATTATGTTTTTTCGTGTTAAATAAATTAGAAGAACTTAAAACAGTGTTAAGAAATATGGGTTCTGCGTTGGTTGCTTTTTCAGGGGGCGTGGATAGCACGTTTCTTTTAAAAGTCGCTTCAATGGCTTTACCTAAAGAAAAACTTCTTGCGGTTACAGCTTCCTCCGCCACGTATCCTGAAAAAGAGTTATTATTTTCTAAAAAAATAGCAAAGGAGTTTAAGGTAAGGCATAAAATTATAAAGACAGATGAGTTAAAAAATAGAAAATTTATTTCTAATCCGGTTAATCGCTGCTATTTCTGTAAAAAAGAACTTTTTACGAAACTTAAAAAAATAGCCAAAGAATTTAAATTAAATTTTGTCGTTGACGCGAGTAATGTGTCTGATTTGAAAGATTTTAGGCCGGGAAATAAAGCTAAGCAGGAGTTGGGCGCGCGTTCTCCGCTTTTGGAAGCAGGTTTAGACAAAGATGATATTCGTAGATTAAGCAAAAAACTTAAGCTAAAAACTTGGAATAAATCGGCTCTTGCCTGTCTTGCCTCTAGGATTCCCTACGGCGTAAGAATTAATTCAGAAATTTTAGGCCGCATTGATAAAGCGGAAAATTATTTAAGAGAATTGGGCTTTAAGCAGGTAAGGGTCAGGCATTATAATGACTCCTGCCGTATTGAGGTTATAAAGAATGATATCCGTCGTTTAATAAATAAGCGTGAACAAATAATTCACAATCTAAAAAAGTTGGGCTATAATTATATAATAATAGATTTAGAAGGTTATCGAAGCGGAAGTATGAATGAAGTTCTGGGGAGAAAAAATATATGAAACGTATATATTTAGATTACGCTGCGACCACGCCTTGCGACCCGGAGGTTGTCCGGGCGATGGAGCCGTATTTTTTTGAAAAGTTCGGCAATGCTTCTTCAATTTATTCTTTTGGTCAGGAGGCAAAAAAGGCAGTTGAAGACGCGAGAGACCTTCTTGCCTCATTTTTGGGCGCGAAACCCGAAGAGATTGTTTTTACTTCTGGCGGTACGGAATCCAATAACTTTTGTCTTCAAGGCAGTGCCTCTGCTTTAGAAAAGAAAGGCAATCATATTATTACCACTGTCATCGAACATCATTCAATAAGTGAACCCTTGAGATTCCTTCAAGAAAAAGGAGTTAAAGTTAGTTTGGTTGGTGTGGATAAATATGGTTTGGTAAACCCCGACGATATTAAAAAGGCGATTACTGATAAAACCATTCTTATTTCTGTAATGCATGCTAATAATGAGATTGGTGTAATTCAGCCCATTGCTGAAATTGGGAAAATTGCTAAAGAGAAAGGGATTTATTTTCATACGGACGCGGTGCAAACTGTGGGGCATATTCCGGTAAATGTTGATGAGTTAAATGTTGACTTTTTAAGCCTTTCCGCGCATAAATTTTATGGCCCTAAAGGGGTAGGCGCTTTATACATTAGAAAAGGCAGCCGCTTGACGCGATTTTTACACGGCGGAGACCAGGAGAGAAATAGGCGCGCCTCAACTTATAATACGCCTGGTATTGTGGGGTTAGGAAAGGCGATTGAGTTATGCCGCGATAAAATGAAGGAGGAAGCAAGTTTTCAAACTGCTTTGCGGGATAAATTAATCAAAGAGCTTCCAAGTAAAATAGCCGAAGTTTATTTTAACGGCCACCCTGTTAAAAGGCTTCCTAATAATGTAAATTTTTCCATAAAGTATATTGAAGGTGAGTCTATTCTGCTTAATCTGGATTTGTTGGGTATTGCTTGTTCCACGGGATCTGCCTGCACTTCCAGCTCTTTAGAGCCATCCCATGTCTTGTTAGCCATAGGCCTTCCTCATGAAATTGCCCATGGTTCCTTAAGAATTACTTTTGGCAGATGGACAAAGAATGAGGACATTGATTATTTTCTGGAACATCTGCCTAAAATCGTCCAAAAATTGCGCGCCATGTCCCCGCTTTATTCTTCGTAGAGGTTGGATTTATCCGACCTGATAATTAATCACATTTGATTATGCAAGAGAAAATTCTGGATTTTTTAAAAAGAAAACCTGATTATATTTCAGGCGACTTAATTGCTAACCGTTTAGGGATGAGCCGGCAGGCATTATGGAAACATATTCAGGAATTAAGAGACGCTGGTTATGATATCGCGGCAGTGCCGCATTTAGGCTATAAACTTCTTTTTTCTCCTGACAGGCTATTTCCTATAGAGATTGCCGGAGGCCTAAATACAAAATTTACAGGTAAGAATATTCATTACTTTGACAGTGTTTCTTCCACGATGGATATTGCTTATGATTTAGGAGTAAAAGGTTCCCCTGAAGGGACATTAGTATTGGCAGAGGCGCAAACTAAGGGAAAGGGCAGGCTTGCCAGGAGCTGGTTTTCACCCAAATATAAAGGAATTTATCTATCCTTGATTTTAAGGCCCGTTCTTTTACCAAATCAGGCGCCTTTGCTTACCCTTTTATCCGCGGTCAGTATTTGTGAGGCAGTTAAAGAAATAACCGGCATAGATGCTCAGATAAAATGGCCGAATGATATATTAGTTAATAATAAAAAATTAGGCGGAATATTAACTGAACTTAACGCGGAGATAGATTTAATCCGTTTTGTGAGTATTGGTATCGGCCTGAACATTAATAATGATAGAAAATCGCTTGTAAGCGGAGCCACTTCTTTGAAAGAGCAAAAAAGAGAGGATGTAAACCGCGTAGAGTTATTGCAAGAGATATTACGTAAAATAGAGCTAAATTATTTGTTATTTCAGGAAAAAGGCTCGCCTTGCGGCCCGTCTCGCCGAGGGCTCGCTTCGGCAGACGAAGCTGTAGGCGCGAAACTTATTATTGAGAAGTGGAGAGAATATAATATTACCCTGTCAAGAAGGGTAAAGGTTTATTTTCAGAAAGAGTACATTGAAGGTTACGCGCAAGATGTAGATATAGACGGAGCCCTCCTCGTAAGAAAAGATTCCGGCGTTATACAGAAAGTAACCTCCGGAGACGTAACGCACTGCAGGTAACACGCAAACAGACGCTTTCCATTTTATAGCGGATAGTGTCCTCTATCTGTGCTGGAAAGTGTCATAACGAATATTTCTATGTGAGAAAAAAGCGTTTTATACGTCTATTATAGCAGGAGGTAACCTACAATGCCAAATGGACCACGATTTCTTTTGAAACACGCTTGTTATCATCTTATCACAAGAGGCAACCAGCGACAAGCCTCAAAGCTATAATAAATTCCATAGTAAAGGCCAGAGATTTTTCCATAGCGAT
>CAKKQB010000039.1:2572-8661 GCA_919901915.1 Omnitrophica bacterium GWA2_41_15 | reverse complement strand
TTACTTCCAACCCTTTACAGCAATTCCTTCGCCCTTATTACGAATGATTCTATTTATCTAACCATTTATCTAACCAATTTTTCTTGATGTTAATAAATATTAGAGTATAATAAACAAGATACGATAGGCATGGAGGAAAATTTATATGCAAAAAATTAAATTTGATTTTAATAATATTTTTGATTTCAGCGTTGGCAAAGAACATGGCGTCCAGGAACAGGATTTAACAGAATCGCTAAATTTTGTCAAAAAGGCGCATGAGCATCTCGTGAAATTAACGGAGAATGCAAGGGTTAGAATAAAATTAGGTCTGGAATGGACACAACTGCCCTATCAAAACAAAACTATTATAAAAGAAATTCAAAACCTCGGCAATGAAATTGCCGGCAAATATAAAAACGTTATTTTCTTAGGTATTGGCGGCTCTTACCTTGGGCTTAAAGCGGCTCAAGACGCGCTTCTTGAGCCATATTACAATGAATTTTCTATATTAAGAAAAAAAGGGGCAAAGATCTATTTTTGCGGTAACAACCTCGATCCGAACACACTCCATGCCTTATTAAAAAACCTTAATCCTAAAAAAACCCTCACGGTAGTAATTTCTAAATCAGGAGAAACAACTGAGACAAAAGCCGCATTTATGGTAGTTGAGGCATGGCTCAAAAAAACCATAGGCATTAAATATGGAAGACAGTTCATTACCATTACTGATCCTGAATCCGGCTCTTTACGCGAAAAAACAAAAAAAGAACAAGAAAAAGATAAATTAAGCTTTAGAAACATGCCTTTGTTAAAAGGGGTGGGGGGAAGATTTTCTGAATTTAACGCGGGGCTACTGCACCTTGCCATCGCAGGAATTAATATTCAAGAAGTCTTAGATGGCGCTGGCCAAATGGCAAAACAATGCTCTGAGGTGGATATTTTTAAAAATCCTGCTCTTATGTACGCCGCCCTACATACAATCCTTTACCAAAAGAAAAGAAAAAACATTGCCGTAATAATGCCGTTTTGCGAAGCTTTAAAATCTACCGCTGATTGGTATATACAGCTCCTAGCAGAAAGTTTAGGAAAAAAATACGCTAGAAAAATAGAAACCGATGACAACGGAATAGAGAATTGGCTGCAAGATAAAAACCGTATTCTTAATACAGGCAGAACCCCAATCGCGGCAGTTGGAACAGGCGACCTGCATTCTATCCAACAAAATAATATTGAGGGAGAAAATAATAAAGTTGTTACGTTTATCAAAATAGAAAAATTCAAAAAAGAAATTAAAATTCCGGGTAAAAACGATATTCTGGCAGGCAAAGGCTTCTCTGAATTGATGAATTTAGCGCAAGAAGCCACTGAATGGGCGCTAGTGCAAGAAAAAAGGCCGAATTGCGCTATAATTATGCCAGAGGTTTCTCCTTTTTATTGGGGAGCGCTTTTATTTTTCTTTGAAATAGCTACTGCCTTTGAAGGCGAGCTCCTTGATATAAACGCCTTTGATCAGCCTGGCGTTGAAGGATATAAAAATTATATCTACTGTAAACTCAAAAAACCCGGAATTCCCGAAAGTATTTTACAAGAGGTTAACAATCATCCTCTTGTAAAAGAACCAAAATTTATTCTTTAGTGGAAATCGCTGGACCCCGACTTTCGTCGGGGTGACGGAGTTTATTTTCGTCGGGGTGACGGAGAACTAAAATGAACCCATTTGGTTGCATAAAAGATAAGTTTGATGACAGGGATTATTTGATGCGGGCGTATCTTCCAATGGTAAAACTCCCTAAAAAAGTTGACTATACCCAAAAGATGTCGCCAATAAGAGATCAGGGAGAGGAAGGGACCTGTGTTGGCTTTGCGGTTGCTTCAGGAATGAAGGAGTATCAGGAACTTTTAGATTATCAGAAACTGGTAGAACTTTCTCCGCGTTTTATTTATAGCGAGGCTAAAAAAATCGATGGCATGCCTCAAGCGGAAGGAACAACTATCCGGGCAAGCATGCAGGCGCTTAAAAAAACAGGAATCTGTCAGGAAAAATTTTGGCCATATTCTCCGCACCAAAAAGATAAACCAAAAACTGGCGCTAAAACCAATGCTCAAAAATTTCGCATTATCACTTATGGCCGCATACTTAATCTGGACGAGCTGCGTTTAAGTTTAGCCAGCAAAGGCCCTTGTATTTTAGGTATTAATGTTTTTGAAGGGATGCTTAAAACAAAAACGGGCATTGTGCCTTTGCCTGACAAGGATGAAGAAAGCCTGGGCGGGCATGCAATTTGCGCGGCAGGATATGACGATGGAAAAAAACTAATTAAATTTAAAAATTCATGGTCTATCAAATGGGGAAACAAAGGCTTTGGTTACCTGTCTTATGAGTATATTCAACGCTATATGATGGACGCGTGGAGTTCAGTTGATATCCTCGATCCAAATCCGCTTACCTTAGCAAGTGTGTTAGGATACGCGGAACAAGCCTTAGCTTAACCGCTCTCGGCACTAATTTGAACAGTTGTAACTATTAAGGTGTTTGTAGGGGGCGGATTCATCCGCCCCGCAAGAGATAACGGGCTTGATAAATCAAGCCCCTACAAAACGACAAAAATTTATTATTTTATAACAGCCAATTAATAAAAACATTACGGAGGTGAGTATGGGTCAAGGTAACCAGAATTACGAAGAGATGGAAATAGATCTAAACCAGTATATCAAAGTGATTATTAAACGTAAAAAAACTTTGATCGCGGCGCTCTTATTAACCCTTGCTATAGGGACTGCTAATATCCTTCTTTCGCCAAAGATATATAGTGTCTCAATGATGATCCAACCGCCGGTTGTCGGACAGTCATTAACCGGAGCCAATGATCTTGAATCCGCGGAAAACCTAAAAGGCCTAATTATAAGCGGGGCTTTTAATGATGCACTTAACAAAAAATTAAACTTAGAGCACGGGAATGCTCCTTTTGAATTTAAAGTGATTATTCCGAATAAAACCAATATCTTACAAGTAAGCATTGACCTGGAAAGTAAGAAAAGGGAATTCGGCGTAATCTTACTGCAAAATCTAAACAATTCAATATCTGATAGCTACGTTAAAATCATTACGGCTAAAACTGACGATATTATTAACCAGATAAAATTAAATGACCGCGCGATTATAAACGCTAAAGAAAAAAATAAAAATTTACAGGAACAAATAAAAGAAACATTAATTAGAAAAGACCAGTTATTGAAAGAATTAAAAGCTGTAAATCTAGCTACGGCGCAAATATGGGAGAAACGCGATTTATACTTAAAAGAAAGCACGCTTTCGGGAAGTTCTCCCGCTTTATTTCTCGCGAGTTATCTTCAAAATAATTCAAATTATTTAAACCAGCTGAATAACCAATATAGCGATTTATCTATGCGTAGGATTAACCTAAGCCTTGAGCTTAAAAATATCGATTCCCAAATAAGCGGTTTTCAAATGGAGATAGATAAACTAAATATAGATAAAGGTTTTATTTCAAACCTGAAAACCATAGCGCCGCCGAGAGTTTCCGCTAACCCCGTAAACTCTAACAAAAATAAAATTTTAGCGATATCAATAGTCATGGGCCTGTTTCTCGGAATACTCGCGATATTCTTCCAAGAATTTTGGATAAATAATTTAGCAAAAAAGTGAGAGCCAGGGGACGCTTCTAGTTTTTCCCTAGTTTTAAAAATGAAAACAATAGCTAATAAATTTTGGAAAAATAAAAAAGTACTCATAACCGGATTCGAAGGATTCCTTGGTTCCAACCTGGTAAAAGCAATCCTTGAGAAAAAAGCAAAAGTTATTGGTTTAGATATTAAAACTTTTCGCAAGGAAACTATCCTTTGCCCCCAGGATTACAAAAAAATGGTTGTTTATAAGGGAAGCGTTACTAATTATAACCTTATCAAAAATATCTTACGCGAACATTCAATTAATATAATTTTTCATTTAGCCGCCGAAGCAATTGTTAGCCACAGCCAGGCGAACCCCCTAAAGACGTTTAAATCTAATATAGCGGGGACATGGAATGTTTTAGAAGCCGCGCGGCATCAAGGGGATGTAGAAGCTATTGTGGTTGCTTCAAGCGATAAAGCGTATGGGGCCCATAAGAAACTTCCTTATCGCGAAGAAGCACCGCTAATCGCAAATCATCCTTACGACGTTTCTAAAAGCTGCGCCGATTTAATAACAAGCGCGTATTTTCATACCTATGATTTACCTGTAGCAATTACACGCTGTGGTAATATCTATGGCCCCGGAGATTTTAATTTTAACCGTCTGGTTCCCGATGCGATGAGATGTCTCGCCTTAGACAAAATACTACAGATTCGCAGTGATGGAACTTTTACGCGTGATTATGTTTATATAGATAACATTGTAGCTGGCTACATTAAAATAGCTGAACTTATGAAAAAAAACAGCCTTTCAGGAGAAGCCTTTAACCTAAGCAACGAAAAGCCCATATCTGTGATTAAACTGCTAAAAGAAATTAACAGCCTTAATCTTTGCAAGAATAAATTAAAATTTAAGATTATAAATACCGCGAAATACGAAATAAAAGAACAATACCTTTCCGCGGCGAAAGCCCGGCGTATCCTAAACTGGAAACCCAAACATAGCCTAAATGAAGGCCTAAAGAAAAGCCTAGCCTTTTACATTAATTACTTCTCTAAAAACTAGAGGCGGGGGAAGTCGTCGCGCAGGATCGTCGCGCAGGATCGTCACGTAGGGGCGGGCTTGCCCGCCCAAAAAAAAGAACAGAGGAATAGCTTTCAACTATATTTAAACAATGCACACTAAAACGAAAGATAACCAATGAAAAAAGCGCTTATTACCGGCATCACCGGCCAAGACGGTTCATATCTAGCGGAATTCCTACTTTCCAAGGGGTATGAAGTTCATGGAATAAGGCGTCGCGCAAGTACTTTTAATACTGGGCGAATTAACCATATTTATACGGACCCGCACGATCCTGAAACTAGATTATTTCTTCATTTTGGCGATTTATCTGACGCGGAACAGATCAACAATTTAATCTACAACATCAAGCCAGATGAAATTTATCATCTTGCCGCTCAAAGCCACGTACGCGTAAGTTTTGATATCCCTGAATATACAGGAAATATTACTGCTCTTGGCACTGTTAGACTTTTAGAGGCTATCCGCTGCAGCGGTCATAAAATTAAATTTTATCAGGCGTCATCCAGCGAAATGTTTGGCGCGGCAAAAGCGCCGCAATCCGAAAGCACTACTTTTGAGCCTCAAAGCCCTTACGCGTGCGCGAAAGTTTATGCCTATTGGATGGTAAAAAATTATCGGGAAGGTTACGGTTTATTTGCCTGCAACGGGATACTTTTCAATCACGAAAGTCCTCGCCGCGGTGAAACATTCGTTACGCGTAAAATTACTCGCGGCCTTGCTAGTATATTAGCCGGTAAACAAAAAAAACTTTATTTAGGCAACCTTGACGCAAGGCGAGACTGGGGATTTGCCCCTGAATATGTCGAAATGATGTGGTTAATGCTTCAGCAAAATAAACCCAACGACTATGCCGTAGGCACAGGAGAAACTCATTCAGTTAAAGAATTTGTTGAAAAAGTCTTTAAATACGCGGGAATTAATATTTTTTGGCGCGGCAAAGGCGTTAAAATTAAGGGAGTCGTAAATTCATTGAATCCTCGCCTAAAAGGATTTTCATCTTTAAAAAAAGGTGCTATTATAATCGAAATCGATCAACGATATTTTAGGCCTAATGAAGTGGATTGCCTGTGCGCGAACATTACCAAGGCAAAAAAACAACTTCATTGGCAGCCAAAAATCAAATTTGACAGCCTTGTCAAAATTATGGCAGACTACGATCTAAGCGCTGCCGGTGTTGAGCCGCCGGGTGAAGGCATTAAAATTTGTAAACAAAAAGAATTTAATTATTTATCAGATGATCATTGCGCCAAACAATACTTAGTTTAGTTAACACTGAAAAACCCCATATTTTGCCTAATTTGTAGGGGTTTGCGGGCTTGATAAATCCGACCCCTACATTCGCATTCGCGTGTAACTGATTCTGTAGGGGCTTGATTTATCAAGCCCG
>CAKKQB010000039.1:0-2472 GCA_919901915.1 Omnitrophica bacterium GWA2_41_15 | reverse complement strand
CATTCGCGTGTAACTGATTCTGTAGGGGCTTGATTTATCAAGCCCGCCGGTTTAAAGAAATTCGCGCCTATAACGAAAGGATTAACTAATGTTTAAAGAAATCAAAAAATGCTTAATCTGCGGTAATGAGAAGCTAGTGCCTATTCTTGATCTAGGGATGCAGTCTTTGACAGGGGTTTTTCCAAGATCGAAAGATATACCAGTTGGCAAGGGCCCTTTGCGATTAATAAAATGCCAAGAAGACTCAACCGGAAAAAATTGCGGGCTAGTTCAATTAGGGCATATTTATAACGCTGGAGATCTTTACGGAGAAACATATGGTTATCGTTCCGGTTTAAATCGTTCAATGGTCGATCATCTGCGCCGCAAGGTTAAACGAATTTTACGTAAAGTAACTCTAAATTCTAAAGATGTAATAATTGATATTGGCAGTAATGACAGTACTTTGCTTCAAGGATATCCCGCTAAGAACCTTAGGCTTTTTGGTATTGATCCGCTCGGTGATAAAATGCGCAAATATTATCCGGCGCATATTCATTTAATTACAAATTTCTTTAATAAGAAGGTCATGGAAAAAAATATTGGCTCCCAAAAAGCGAAAGTTATTACTTCAATAGCAATGTTTTATGACCTGGAATCTCCTCTTGACTTCATGCGGCAGGTTTATGAATTATTAGCCCCGGATGGTGTGTGGGTTTTTGAGCAAAGCTACATGCCAACAATGCTTTCGATGAATTCATACGATACAGTTTGCCATGAACATTTAGAATATTATCGCCTCAAACAGATCAAGTGGATGACGGATCGCGTAGGATTTAAAATCCTTGATGTAGAGTTCAATCAAATCAATGGAGGAAGCTTTTCTGTTATGGTTGCCAAGAAAGATTCTCCATATCACGAAGCAAGTAACCTTATAGAAAGTATTTTAAAATCCGAAGAAAAATTGGGGCTGCACACGCTTAAACCGTATCAGGCATTTCGGCAAAGGGTGTTAGAGCATAAGAAAAAGTTTCAATCGCAAATTCACAAATTAAATAAAAACGAGAAAATGGTTTTAGGATACGGCGCGTCCACGAAAGGCAATGTTATTTTGCAATATTGTAAACTAGGCCCTAAATATATTCCTCGCGTTGCCGAAGTTAATTCAGAAAAATTTGGCGCTTATACCCCCGGCACTTTAATTCCTATCGTTTCAGAACAAGAAGCCAAGGCCATGAAACCGGATTATTTTGTAGTCTTACCCTGGCATTTTAAGGATAATATTATTTTACGAGAAAAAGAATTTTTAAAAAACGGCGGTAAATTGTTATTTCCGTTACCGTACCCCGAAATTGTGAAAATATGAAACGAGCGATTATCGTCGGATCTCATGGGCAAGATGGCCGCCTGCTTTATGATTTTTTATTAAAACGAAAATATTCAATTGTAGGAATTGATAAGAATCAGATTCAATGTTCTCCGGGAATTTCTTTTAAAAAACTCGATATTCTTAAAATTAAAGAAGTTGCCAATCTCATTAAAAAATTCCAACCTGAAGAAATTTATTATCTAGCGGCTTTTCATCACTCATCGGAAGACCTGCCAAACGAAAATATAGATTTAATGCGCCAGAGCTACGCGATAAATGTCACAGGAGCGCTAAATTTCCTAGAATCCACGAGAATTTTTTGCCCTAAAGCGCGGCTTTTTTACGCGGCGTCATCCCATATTTTTGGCGAAACCAAAGAAAAAATCCAAGATGAAAATACACCAATTAATCCTAACTGTATTTATGGAATTACTAAAGCGGCTGGCATGGCTCTTTGTAAATTTTATCGGTCTCGCTATGGTATTTTTTCGGTAGCCGGCATTCTCTATAATCATGAGTCTATCTTGCGTGCCGAACATTTTGTCTCTAAAAAAATTATCCAAGAGGCAATAGGCATCAAGAAAGGCCATCAAAAGCAACTAATACTGGGAAATTTAGGCGCGGTGATTGATTGGGGTTATGCCCCAGATTATGTGCGGGCAATACATCTTATTCTTAACAGTAAAACCCCAAATGATTTTATTATCGCTACCGGTAAGCCGCATACAGTTTTAGATTTCGTTAAAACGGCTTTTGAATATCTTGATTTAAATTGGAAACTGTATGTTAAAGAAGACTGTCATATTGTATGTAAACAGAATTTTTTTCGCATTGGCAATCCAAGGAATTTAATAAAAAACACTGGTTGGAAACCCAAAGTTAATTTTAAGGAAATGATAGAGCTCCTGATAGACGAAGAGCTAAAACGAACAGAATAACGTGGTTCTTTCATAATTATTCGGTTATCGCGTAAAGGCGGGCTTGCCCGCCCAGATACCACGAATCCCGGCAGATATCACGTAAATCGTCGCGTAGGGGCGGGCTTGCCCGCCCAAAAAGATACAATAAGAAAAGGGATTGGTCAATAGATTCTTACCCCCCTGATCCAAAAAATCAGTATAAGT
>CAKKQB010000038.1:2947-39016 GCA_919901915.1 Omnitrophica bacterium GWA2_41_15 | reverse complement strand
GTCCTCTGCTCGTCTGACTTTGCCCAACCCAAGGAAATATTTGCGAACAAAAAGAACACGACGGTAATTACTACTACTCTTGTACTAAGTTTATTTTTCATTTTATTTTCCTCCTTTTCTACCCAAATTTTTTCCGAAATCCCGATTCTTTTTATATGGAAACTTTCTTCTTCAACCCAAATCTATTAAAAAGACCTCAAAATAAAACCCCCTTTCTTTCCAAAAGAAATGGGGGTTAGCAAAACAATAGAACCTGTTTTTTCGGCAACTGGCTATCTCACCCTGCACCATACGGCGCGGGGTGAGACCCTATAGCTTTGCGTCCCATCCTTTCGGATAGTTTGCTTTTATCGAAAAACAATAAATTTTTATACTTATTATCTCAAAACTTTCCTTTCGTTATAAGTATACCATATAAACCAACAAAAAACAAGGGAGCCAAAAATCGCGGGTTAAATTTACAATTGGGAACCTATTGTTTACAAAAGAACCTTTCTTTTTGGGCGGGCAAGCCCGCCCCTACGCGACGTTTAAGATTTCTCCCTTCGGTCGAAATGACAGTTTGAGGTTAAGTCTTGTCATTTCGAGGAGCGAAGCGACGAGAAATCTTTACCACACAAGGCTATGGTTCGACTTCCTATAGCCGAAGCCACAACGAAAATTTGTTATTTTGCAACAGTGTCCTAATCACAAATCAAAAAGGGCGAAGATTTTATCTTCGCCCTTTTTGATTTTTATTCGCGATAATTTGACTTTTATTCCTGCCTGCTGGCAGGCAAGCGTGGTAATTCGCGTTTAATACATTCCTCCGCCGCCCATTCCGCCCATTCCGCCCATTCCACCTGGAGGCATAGCTGGCATTGACTCATTTTTTTCAGGCTTTTCAGTAACAATTGCCTCAGTAGTAAGCAAGAGGCTGGCGATACTGGAGGCGTTTTGCAGAGCTGAACGCGTAACCTTAGTAGGATCAATTACGCCTGCCTCAATCATATCCACGTAAGCATCTTGGGCAACATCATAGCCTATATTTCCTTTTTCCTGTTTTACCCGTTGCACAACCACAGAACCTTCTAATCCAGCATTATTAGTTAACTGCCGAATAGGTTCCTCTAAAGCTCTTCGGACAATATCCACACCAATCTTTTCATCCCCTTCTAATTTCATTTTTTCTAATACAGGGATCGCTCTCAATAACCCTACGCCGCCGCCAGGAATAATACCTTCCTCAACCGCCGCGCGGGTCGCGTGAAGCGCGTCTTCAACACGCGCTTTTTTTTCTTTCATTTCAGATTCTGTGGCAGCGCCGACATTAATTACCGCTACTCCGCCGGATAATTTTGCCAAACGCTCCTGAAGTTTCTCTTTATCATAATCCGAATCAGCATCTTCAATCTGTTTCTTAATCTGGCTGATTCTCGCGTTAACTGCCTGGGTTTTTCCTGATCCCTCGACAATAGTTGTATTTTCTTTGTCAATCTTTACTCTCTTTGCCCGTCCTAAATCTTCAATACCTACATTTTCTAACTTTATGCCTAAATCTTCCGTTAAGGCTTTGCCTCCAGTAAGAACTGAAATATCTTCAAGCATTGCCTTACGCCTATCGCCATAACCCGGAGCTTTTACCGCGCAGGCAGTAAATGTTCCGCGGATTTTATTTACCACCAAAGTTGCTAAAGCCTCACCCTCAACCTCTTCAGCTAAAATTACAAGAGGCTTTCCGGCACGGGCTATTTTCTCTAATAAAGGTAAAATATCCTTTATCGAAGAGATTTTTTTCTCATAGATAAGTATATACGGCTCCTCCAAAACGCATTCCATTCTTTCCGCGTCTGTTACAAAGTAAGGAGAAAGATATCCTTGGTCAAATTGCATACCTTCCACAACCTCTAAGGTAGTGGCCATGGATTTTGCTTCCTCAACCGTAATTACGCCGTCTTTTCCAACTTTGTCCATTGCTTCGGCAATCAAGTCGCCAATAGCGGTATCGCAGTTAGCGGCAATTGAGGCAACTTGCGCCACTTCTTTTTTGTCTTTAATAGGCGTAGAAACTTTTTTTAATTCCTCGATTACCTTTTCAACCGCTTTTTCAATCCCGCGTTTTAAAGCCATAGGATTCGCGCCAGCAGTTACATTCTTTAGGCCTTCGCGATAAATCGCCTCAGCCAGAATTGTAGCAGTAGTTGTTCCATCGCCAGCTATATCAGATGTCTTTTCCGCGACCTCTTTTACCATCTGAGCGCCCATATTCTCAAAAGGATCTTCCAATTCAATCTCTTTCGCGACGGTTACGCCATCTTTAGTGATTGTAGGTGAACCAAATTTCTTGTCCAAAGCGACATTACGGCCCTTTGGCCCTAAAGTTACCTTGACTGCCCTAGCCAGCTGTTCAACACCGCTTAAGATTTTTCTGCGGCCTTCATCTCCGAATAATAATTGCTTTGCCATTACATTACCTCCTTAAAATTAGCGTTTAGTTTTTCTATCTGCTATTTAATAATCGCGAGAATATCCTCTTCACGCATAATCAAAAGCTCTTCGCCTTCTTTGGTAGTAATTTCATTACCGGAATATTTTCCATATAATACCTTATCTCCGACCTTTACCTCTAACGGTAAGATGTTTCCGGTTTCCGAAACTTTACCTTTACCTACAGCCACAACTTTTCCTTCTTGGGGTTTTTCTTTAGCTGTATCGGGCAAAACTATGCCGCCTTTGGTTTTTGTTTCTGCTTCCAAGGGGCTAACTACCACGCGATCCCCTAATGGTTGAATACTCATAACCCACCTCCTTAAATGACCCCTGATGATACATCAAAGGGAACCTTCTTCCACTATCAATCAATGAAAGACCGTACAAAACACAAGCCTTCTTCACAGAAATTCAGCCTTTTAATCAGTAGAGTATTAATTATAAGCAAAAAGAGGGGATTGTCAAGGAGTTTTTTAAAAATGTCAAATAAAATTGAAGGGGATGGGGTTACTGGTGTGGTAGCTAGGTTGGTTTATTTTCTTTTAATTTATCCATCCGCTGTTTAATCTTTGCCTCATATCCGATATTCGCGGGCTCATAATATTTAACCGCTTTTCGAACGTATTCTTGTTTCACGTAGTGGCCTTCGTAATCATGGGCATATTTGTAGCCTTTTCCATGGCCTAACTTTTCTGCGCCCGGATAAGAAGAATCTTTAAGGTGTTCTGGCACTTCCTGAACCCTCTCTTTTTCAATATCCTGATAGGCTTTCTCAATCGCCAGGTAACTGGCATTTGATTTAGGAGCGCAACTAACATAAATACAGGCTTGTGCCAAGGGTGTGCGCGCCTCAGGAAGGCCCACAAACTCTGAGATCTGTAAAGCCGCGTTGGCTAAAACTAAGGCTAAAGGATCGGCATTCCCCACATCCTCTGCCGCCAAAATACAAATCCGACGGGCAATAAAACGCGCTTCTTCGCCCGCGCAAAGCATCTTTGCCATCCAATACAATGCCGCATCCGGATCAGAACCACGCATTGATTTTATAAAAGCTGAAGCCGTGTCGTAATGCGCGTCCTCACCCTGATCATAAAGTATGGCTTTCTTCTGAATGGATTCCTGCGCGACCCCTAAATCAAAATTTATAACGCCATCCTCTGCCTTTGGAGTGGTAAGCGCTCCTATTTCTAAAGCACTAAGACTACGCCGGGCATCACCCTCGCATATTTTAGCTAAAAAGGAAAGCGCCTTTTTATCAATTTTTATTTTCAGGCTACCTAAACCTCTGATTTTATCTGAAAGAGCGCGGTCAAGAATTGTCAAAATATCTTTTTCTTTTAAGGCTTTTAATTCACAAACTAACGAGCGCGATAAAAGCGCGGAGGCAAGAGAAAAGAAGGGATTATGAACAGTCGCGCCAATGAGAACAGGATTGCCTTCTTCTATATCAGGCAAAAGCACATCCTGCTGCACCTTATTAAAACGGTGAATCTCGTCAATAAAAAGTATAGTTTTTTGACCGCTGTTTAATTTCTTTAATTTTGCCGCGTTGATCAGTTTTCTTAATTCTTCTATGTTTGAAGTGGTGGCATTTATGGCTACATAACAAGCCTTGGTAACATTAGCAATACAATAAGCTAAAGAGGTTTTTCCTATTCCCGGCGGGCCATATAAGATAACCGAACTTAAACGGTCTGCTTCAATGAAACGCCGAAGAAGTTTGTCTTTGCCTAATATTTGCTCCTGACCAACAAACTCATCTAAAATTCGTGGCCGCATGCGCACAGCCAGAGGCAAGTCTTTAAAATTCCCTGCAATCTTCTCTTCAAATAAATCCATGCTAAAAAAATCCCCGCAAAAATGCCGTTAGAAGGATATTTTGAACCGGTTTGGTTACAGGTGGGTGCTCTCTCTTGGACGCGTTAACATCCTCGAATACAAGCTCCCCTGACAATTGTGTTGGTTCAATAACTATCGAACATTCTAACGCGCATCGCAGGGATTTCAATTATAAAAAAATCAAAAAAACTATTTTCTATTTCTTTCCTTACAAAATAAGTATACCACATAATCAGCGAGAAAACAACTTTTTTTTACCGCGATATAAAAGTTAAAACTTTCCTTGACAATAACGGTATATTGTGATAAAAAAATATTATAAACTTCATTTAGAATTTAATTTATTGTATCGGAGATTAGATTCTAATAATACGCGAAGTTCTAAAGTCTAAACGCTTAGTTAAATAATTTTTCTGGAGAAAAATTGGCCCAAATGAAAACAGCCAGTTAAACTTTATACGGGCTCTTATTGTTGAAGGGGCCCTTATTTTTTGCATACCCATGAAAACAGTCGGCTTAACTTACGATTTAAAAACAGATTACGTATTTAAAAAAGGCGACCCTATAGACGCCAACGCGGAATTTGATAATCTTTCTACAGTGGATGTTGTTGCCAACGCGATAGAAGCCAATGGCTATAAAGTAAAACGCATCGGTAACGCGAAAAAATTATTAGAACAACTTTCTGACCTTAACGTAGATATCGTATTTAATATTTCAGAAGGCTACCTTGGAAGAAATAGGGAGTCGCAAGTACCCATACTCTTAGAAATGCATGGCATACCTTTTGTCGGGTCGGACGCTCTTACGCTGGGCATTACTTTGGATAAAATAATGGCAAAAAAAATTTTTATTTCAGACGGTGTGACCACGCCAAAATTTTTCGAGGTAAGCTCCTTAAATAATCTTGATTCTATTCTTAATGCTAATCATTGCGCGTTCCCTATGATTGTTAAACCGCGCTTTGAAGGTTCATCTAAAGGTCTCTCGGATGATTCACGCGTTAAAGACAAAGAAGAATTAAAAAAACAAGTGGAATTAATTATTGACACCTATAAACAACCCGCGTTAGTAGAGGAATTCATTACCGGTCAGGAATTTACAGTTGCAATTGTCGGCAATGACCCAATTGATGTCTTACCGGTTGTGCAGGTAGAAATAGACGGAACCGTAGAGCTAGGAGATCAATTTTATACCTTCGCGCGCGTGCATTCAGATAGATTAAAATATATTTGCCCAATACTCTCATCCAAAGAATTAGAAACAAAAATTAAAGACCAGGCATTAAGGGCATACAAGTCTGTCGAGTGCCGTGATTTCGGAAGAGTTGATGTGAGAGTTGACAAAAAAGGCAAGCCTTATATATTAGAAATAAATCCGCTTCCTTCATTATCAACAGAAGACGTGTTCATGTTAATATCCAAAGTCATGGGCATTACCTACGAACAGATGATTGGAAAGATTATTGAAACAGCATTTAAAAGATACAGCGCTACCGCGTAAAATAAAAAATGAAGGTTGCTCTGACGTTCAACCTAAAGAAAAAAGACCAAACTCTGCCCGCGGATTATTATTCAGAATTCGATTCACCGGAAACAATAGAGGCAATTTCAAGAGCCCTTTGCGCCAAAGGTCATACAGTAGACAAAGTAGATGTTGGTGATTATACCGCTCTTTCTTATTTTAAAAAAAACCACGTTGATATAGTTTTTAATATTGCTGAAGGAAAATTTACGAAATTCCGTGAATCGGAAGTACCCGCGTTGCTCGATCTTTTAGATATACCATATACGGGCTCAAAGACATTTTCTTTGGCATTGGCAATGAATAAGGCCCTGACTAAAAAAATCTTATTGGCAGAGGACATACCAACTCCGCGTTTTCAAATTTTTAGGAAAGGCGCGGAAAAAATAATTGAACTTTTACAGTTTCCATTAATTATAAAACCTAATTACGAAGGTTCCGCTAAAGGAATAGATAAGACAAGTGTCGTCCATGACGAAGAAAGCCTTTACGCGAAAGTTAAAGAAACGATAAATTTATATAAACAAGAAGTGCTAGTTGAAGAATTTATTGAAGGCAGGGAACTCACTGTCGGTATTTTAGAAAATGAAACAACTACGATACTGCCGGTTCTAGAAATAGATTTTTCGAGTTGCCGGAAAAGCGGTGAATATTTTTACTCCTGGCGCGTGAAAGAATACCAAGGCAATACAGAATTAGGGCTAACCCCTACTTTTCATTGCCCCGCGCGCTTAGACAAAGAGGTTGAAAGACGGGTAAAAGAAACGGCGTTGCGCACGCATCACGCGATAGGTTGTTTTGGTGTTTCGCGCGTAGATATACGTTTAAGCAAGGACAATATTCCGTATGTATTAGAAATAAATCCATTGCCCGGGCTTAATCCCAAAGAATCAAATTTTCCGTTTATGGCCTATGCCGCTGGCATGAGGTATGAGGACTTAATCGAAACGATACTCTTAAGCGCCTCAAGAAAGAAAGGAGTAAATTGAGTAACTCCATGTTAGTTGACAATGAAAAAACGCAGACTGAAATACATGTTCGCAAAATTCAGCGACCCCGCGATTACCAGCAGATATGTATTTATAAAGACGTAAACCCTCTGGAATGGGAAGACTGGCGTTGGCAGCTTAAACACAGGATTTCTACCAAAGAAGAGCTTTCCCAAGTTATAAAGCTAACTCCCGAAGAAGAAAAAGGCATAGAAAAAGCTACAGGCAGGCTTTCCATGGCCATAACACCTTACTGGGCAACATTAATTGACCCTGATGACCCCTCTTGCCCATTAAGACGCCAGGCAGTTCCGACATCCGCGGAATCCATTGCCTCCGCGCATGAAATGATTGATCCGCTGGCCGAAGACAGGGATTCTCCCGCGCCTCATCTTGTGCACAGATACCCAGACAGGGTTTTGCTATTGGCAACGGATCACTGTGGAATGTATTGCCGTCATTGCACCCGGAGAAGATTAGTCGGAGAACACCCGCAAGAGCCTGAACAGGAAAATAATCCTGTTTCAAAATTTGACGCGGCAATAGAATATATAAAATCAAATAAGAAAATCCGAGATGTCTTAATTTCTGGCGGAGACCCTTTTATGTTAGAGGATGAAGCAATTGAAAACCTGCTTCAAAAAATCCGCTCTATCTCGCATGTTGAGTTTTTGAGAATAGGTACTCGCGTTCCGGTAACGATTCCTCAGCGCATAACAGAAAAACTAGTAAATACGCTTAAGAAATACTCTCCTGTTTGGCTTAGCATACATTTTAACCATCCTAAAGAAATTACTAGGCGTTGCAAAATCGCCTGCGATATGCTTTCAGACGCGGGAATTCCCTTAGGAAGCCAGACAGTTCTCTTGAAAGGCATCAATGACAGGCCGTATCTTATGAAAAAACTTATGCATGAATTAGTCAAAATCAGAGTCCGGCCATACTATATCTATCAATGCGATCCGGTAAAAGGCACACAGCATTTTCGCACACCTGTCGCGACAGGAATAAATATAATTGAAAAATTAAGGGGTCATACTTCAGGCTATGCCATACCTACCTATGTTATAGATGGCCCAGGCGGCGGCGGAAAAATTCCAGTTGGACCTAACTATGTCCTTTCCCAAGCAAAGGGAAAATACGTTTTGCGCAATTATAAAGGCAAAATTTATACGTATCTGGAATAAAAAGGAGGTCAAAAAATGAAAACGAAAATAATTTTTATCTTAAGCTTATTTTTAATTTTTCCTCTTTCCTTATTTGCCTACGAGGCCTCTTTTATTTTTAAAAGAGATGTGGCAATACAAAATGCCCTAAATGCCGCGGAAAGAGACTATACCGCGGAAAAGGCTTTGCGCAACATAACCATTGAATTAACGTTAGAATACGGCTTTGCCGCGAAAGGAGAACAATCCTTTGATTTAATGGATAGCGAGGGAGGATTGGCTTCTAAGCTAATATTTCCTTTTGAAGGAAAAATAACAGTTGCTAAAGGCGAAATTGGTTTTGGGTCAAAATTCTTTTTAGGCGGAAAATTTGGAAGTAGCAATTTCAAAAAAAGGACTTGTTCGGACGAAGACTGGAACATATACGATCCTACGTGGTCAGAAGGAACCGATGAATTTATTGATTATCAGATAACCAAGCAAATGGAAAAAGTAAAAACGGAATTTTTTAATGTAAATTTTTATTACCGATTATTTGATCTTAATAAAGAGGATTTAAAACAAAAACATTTATTTCTTATAGAAGATGTCGCGACTAATTCTTTATTAATAGATAGACTTGCTTTTGATATTTTTGTCGGTTATCAATATCAAAAAAACCACTGCAGATTGATAGACCCAATGATGGAATACATACTGTTAGATGAAGGGTCCCAATATTACGTGACCGGTCTGCCTGACAACATAGGCCTAGATTCATTTTATAAAACTGAATACAAAGGGCCTCGACTTGGTTTAAGAGCAATCGGCTCCAAGGACAAACTTACAGCCAAAATCAGCCTTGCTTATGCCTATCTAGAGACAAAAGCAATAGGCTGGTGGAATTTAAGGGATCTTTCTTTTTGGCAAAAAGGGGGAAAAGGTTCTGGCTTAGATGTTGAATTAGAAGCGGCCTACGCGCTTACACCCCATCTCTCCTTAGGAGTGGGATTTGATTTAATGTATCGCCGCCAAAATAAACTTAAATTACATGCGATAGAAGCAGGCCTACCCTGGTGGGATGGTTATCGGAATCGCGTCAAAAATGCCGACAGCATACTTTATTATCCTTCTGTTTTCTTAAAACTTATCTGGTGATTTTGTTTCGTTATCCTATACTTTTTCTTATCACGAACAGTCTCCGCGTAAAACTGCCTCCGGCATTATGTGCGGTTCAATATTAATAACCCAAGCATTAATAATTGGAGGATATTACCTAAAATGAAAATATCTCTGCATTCCATCTCTCAAATACCCCTCGGCAAACAGAATATTAAAGATCAGCGCCTCGATCAAGTAGCTGACTTAGCAAAAGCTAAAAAGAAAACCTATGTCCAAGTCGAACTGACAGGCCAAGACACTGCCACAGAAGCGGACGCGATATTGGTATCGAATGATTCACAACAAGATTTAATCTTAAAAGATTTAGAATTCATAGAAACACGATTGGGCCGCGCTGAAGAAGAACAAGAAAAAACATTACTGAATAAATTAAAGGCTCTTTTAGAAAAAGAGGTTTTTATTTTTAACGCGGATTTAAGCCCTGAAGAAAAACAGCTAATGTCTGGATACGGTCTTCTTACAAATAAACCGATTGTAGTTGCCCCCGCGCAAGAATTAGATAACCCGAATACCCTGTTATTCACGGCGCTTAAAGAAAGCGGCTTTATCAGTTTTTTCACTGCCGGAGAAAAAGAAACGCGCGCGTGGCTGATCAAGCAAGGAACGACCGCGTGGGAAGCAGCCGGAACAATACACTCTGACATTCAAAAAGGTTTTATCCGCGCGGAAATTATCAGTTTTTCCGATTTTATTCAAGCGGGCGGGGAAACCAACGCCAAACAACAGGGAAAATTACGCCTGGAGCAAAAAGATTATATAATGCAAGATACGGATTTAGTTAATTTCCGTTTTAGTAAATAAAGCAATCCAATGATAAAAATTAAACGCGCGTTAATTAGTGTTTCAAATAAAACAGGAATCTTGGAACTGGTTAGGGAATTAAATAAGTTTGGGGTTGAAATCCTTTCCACCGGAGGCACGGCAAAATTACTGCGGAATAATAATATCGCGGTAAAAGAAGTGTCCGTTTACACCGGTTTTCCGGAAATGCTCGATGGAAGAGTAAAAACACTACATCCAAAGATACACGCTGGATTATTGGCTTTAAGAAAAAATAGTGCCCATATGGAAACACTACGAAAAAACAATATCGGACTTATAGATATGGTAGTAGTAAACCTTTATCCTTTCAAAGAAACAACGCAAAAACCAGGCGTTACCATGGAAGAGGTTATTGAAAACATAGATATCGGCGGACCTTCAATGTTGCGCTCTGCCGCCAAAAACCACCGGTCTATAGCAGCTATCTGTAATACCAATCGCTATTCGGAAATTATCGCGGAGCTAAGAAAAAATAACGGCGCCTTGTCAGAAGAATTAGCGCGGGATTTAGCTATTGAGGTATTTGAACATACCAGTCAGTACGACAAGGCGATAAATGAATATTTAAAAAAACAGAGAACAGAGTTTGCGGAAAATTTAGTTTTAGAATTTGCTAAGATACAGGATTTGCGTTACGGAGAGAATCCACATCAGAAAGCGGCATTTTACAAAGAAAATGGCAAACAAGGCGGCTTAATAAATTTAAAACAACTGCGGGGAAAAGAATTATCATTTAATAATATTTTAGATTTAAACTCCGCCCTTGAATTGGTTAAAGAATTCAAAGATCCGGCGGCGGTGATTGTAAAACATAATAATCCCTGCGGGGCAGCTGAAGCAGGGGTTTTAAATAAAGCTTACCTGGCCGCGTGGAAATGCGATCCACTTTCCGCGTTTGGCGGAATCATAGCATTAAACAGAGCAATGGATATTAAAACCGCGCGGGCAATCGCAAAAAGTGGATTTTTAGAATGCATCATTGCTCCGGGCTTTGATAAAGAAGCCTTGGATTTATTTAAAAATAGAAAGAACCTGCGTTTATTAGAACTGGGGGACTTTGGACAAATAAATGAGCCCGAATTTAAACGCGTAAGCGGCGGGATGCTTTTGCAAGATAAAGATTTAACCACCTTAGAAGAAAATAATTTAAAAATTGTTACCAAAAAAAAACCTTCAAAAAAAGAAATCAAAAGCCTTATCTTTGGTTTCAAGGTAGCAAAGCATGCCAAGTCTAATGCTATAATTCTTACCCGCGGCGCCCAGACCGTAGGTATTGGAGCGGGACAAATGTCCAGAGTTGATTCTGTAATGCTCGCCCGAAAAAAAGCAGGGAAACTAAGTATTAATTCCTGCATGGCCTCCGACGCGTTCTTTCCCAAACCCGACGCGATAAAAGAAGCCGCTAAGGCAGGTATCAAAGCCATAATCCAACCCGGCGGCTCAATTTCCGATGAAGAAATAATCAAGGCTTGCGATAAATATAAAATCGCGATGATCACGACGGGAATAAGACACTTCAAACATTAAACGGGTTAAGGGACTATTGCGAAATGCCATTTTTCGTCATTCCGGCGAAAGCCGGAATCCAGAACTCTTTGATTTCAATAGGCTTATGGATACCGGCGACCGAGGGCGAAATGCCCGAGGAAGTGTCAGAGCCCAACTGGGCTCGACCTTTCGCCGGTATGACGATTTTAATGTATTTCGCAACAGCCCCATTAATGGAACAATGACCTACCCAGAAACTATTCAATACCTGGAAAGCTTTATTAACTACGAAAAAATCTCTGTCTGGCCCTATAAAGAATCCCTAAAATTAGAGCGGATGAAAAATTTCTTACAGACAATGGGCAACCCTCACGATACACTAAAATGTATCCATATCGCCGGAACAAAAGGCAAAGGCTCAACCTGCGCGTTTATTGCTTACATATTAAAAGAAGCAGGATATAAAGTGGGTTTATACACTTCGCCGCATCTTTCAGACTTTAGAGAAAGAATTCGCATATTATCTTCTAAGCGCTATACGCTAAACGCTATACGATCTGAATTCGAAGGGATGATTTCTAAAAATGGGCTTTGTGATTTAATACAGCGGCTAAAGCCCGAAATAGAAAAATTCAATAGTATCTCAAAATACGGTCCGCTTAGTTTTTTTGAAGTTTATACCGCGCTGGCCTTTATTTATTTTAAAGAGCAAAAAGTTGATTTCGCGGTTTTAGAAACAGGTTTGGGCGGCAGATTAGATGCTACCAACGTGGTTGAGCCTTTAATCGCGGCTATGACTCCTATAAGTTATGAACATACGCGCAAATTGGGCAATACTTTAAGAAAAATCGCGACGGAGAAAGCGGGAATAATAAAAAAAAGCTGTCAGCTGTCAGCTGTCAGCTGTCAGCCAATCGTAATTACCGCGCCGCAAGAAAAAGAAGCACGGGAGGTTATTCAAAATAAATGCAAAAAGGTAGGCGCGAAATTATACGAAGTGGGTAAAGATATATTGTGTAGCCGTCAGCTGTCAGCCGTCAGCTGTCAGCTGCCAATTACCAGTTGCCAGTTTAGGATTAAGGGCCTGCTTAGTAATTATCCAAATTTAAAAATAAAACTGCTTGGCGGACATCAATTGCTAAACGCATCAGTGGCAATAGGCGTTGTCGAGGCCTTACGCGATTACGATATAAATATCAGCATTGATTCCATAAGAAAAGGCCTTTACAATACCCTCTGGCCGGGCAGGTGTGAGACTATTTCCAAAAATCCTTTGGTAGTTTTAGACGGCGCGCAGAATGTTGCCTCAATGAAGATACTAAAAGAAACAGTAAGAGAAAATTTCCGATACAAGAAACTAATTCTTGTCTTGGGCATCTCCAACGATAAAGATATAAAAGGAATATGCAATGAAATATATGATACAACGGACGAAATTATCTTAACCAAGGCCAACAATCCGCGGGCAACCGAACCGAATTTTATTGAGTCAATTATAAGAAACCAGAAACCTGAGTCCGAAAAGCAAATTATTAAAACAAAAAATATAAAAGAAGCAGTAAAACTAGCCCAACAAAAAGCCAACCCCAAAGACTTAATTTTGATTACAGGCTCGTTATTTGTAGTGGGTGAAGCGAGAAACGTATGCACAATCTAAGCATGAACGACACAATTACTGCCATTGCTACGACTATTGGTGAATCTGGCATTGGGATAGTGCGCATCAGCGGCAAAAACGCGCTTCTTATCGCTGATAAAATATTTCTGGCTAAGAACGGCGGCAAACCCTCGGATTTTAAGACGTATACGATGCATTATGGCTGGATAGTTAGCCGGCAAACAGATATTATTGATGAAGTTATATTAACTGTTATGTGCGCGCCTAAAAGTTATACCAAAGAAGATGTTGTGGAAATAAACTGCCACGGCGGAATCGTGGCAACGCGGGCAGTTTTGGATCTAGTTTTAGAAAACGGCGGCCGCTTAGCTCAAGCCGGTGAATTTACCAAACGGGCATTTTTAAACGGAAGGATAGACCTTAGTCAGGCAGAAGCGGTCTTAGATACTATCCGGGCAAAAACAGATTCGGCTTTAAAAATAGGGCTCCAGCAATTAAAAGGAGCGCTATCTGAAAAAATAAATAATTTAAGAAATATACTTTTGGAAATAATTGCTCCTTTAGAGGCAAACATAGATTTTCCCGAAGAAGAAATCGGTTTAATTAACTTAAAAGAGGCTTCAGAAAAACTAAATAAAATCCACCGTGAACTAAAAGACACCATAGAAGCCGCAAGATATGGAAGAGTGATTCGGGAGGGCCTTCACGCGGTAATCTGCGGAAAACCCAATGTAGGAAAATCCTCATTATTAAATGCCTTGCTTAAACAGGAGCGCTCCATTGTTACTCCTATCCCCGGCACTACGCGCGATACAATTGAAGAAATAATTGATATAAAAGGTATCCCTGTAAGGATCGTGGATACTGCCGGTATTTTGGAGCCGCGCGATTTGATTGAAAAACACGCGGTAGCACGCTCAAAAAAACAGATTGATTTAGCGGATTTAATAATTCTTCTATTTGACGGCAGCAAGAAACTGTCAAAAGATGACGTAATTCTTATTAATAAACTAAAGAAAAAAACTGTCCTTGCAGTTATAAATAAAATTGACCTTAAACAAAAAATCGAAGGGGATAAAATTAAAAAAAGATTTAAAAACATAATCTCTATTTCAGCAAAAAAAAACAAAAATATAAATTTGCTTGAAGATTCAATCGCGGATTTGGTTTACAAAGGAAGGGTTTTATCTCCTGAATCAGCGGTAGTCAGCAATCTTCGGCATATTGAAGCCTTAAAAAAAACGCAAAAACTAGTTGTGCAAGCGCTTAATTCGTTAGATAATAAATTATCCATAGAATTCATTGCGCAAGACCTAAAAGAAACAATCGAACACCTTGATACTATTCTAGGCAAAAAATTTTCTGAAGATTTACTGGATAAAATATTCGCGGAATTTTGTATCGGCAAATAAATGGGGAGGCAGTTATGGATAAAAAGAAAATCGAAAAAGCAATCAGAGAAATATTAAGGGCAATTGGCGAGGACCCTAAAAGAAAAGACCTCTTAGAAACACCCGCGCGCGTGGCTGAAATGTATGAAGAAATCTTTTCCGGTATAAAACAAGATCCCAAAAAAGAATTAGAAGTTGTCCTGGATCAAAAACATAACGAAATAGTTCTTTTAAAAGGAATTCCCCTGCATTCAACATGTGAGCACCACCTTCTCCCCTTTGTAGGCAAGGCGCACGTCGCTTACATTCCCGGGGGCGGCCGTGTCACGGGATTAAGTAAATTAGCCAGAGTTGTAGACATCTTAAGTAAACGACCCCAGGTTCAAGAACGGCTAACCACCCAGATTGCCGAAATTATTATGTCTAAACTGCGCCCTTTAGGCGTTATGGTCGTTATTGAGGCTGAGCATCTTTGCATGTCTTTCAGGGGCGTAAAAAAACCAGGGATATTAACCATAACTTCAGCAGTCAGAGGCATATTTAAAGAAGACGAAAAAACACGCGCAGAAACATTGGCCTTAATGAAAGGTTAAATGATACTCAAAAATCTATTTTTATGTGAAGCGGCAACCATAGCTCCCGATGGTACTTTTTCAGTCCTTCGCGGAGGAGTTAATGTATTCAATTTTACTATTCCTCAAAATACAACTACTGAAAATTTACCTCCCATTAAAATAACGCTTATTGCTACTGTCGAATTAGAGATGACCGAAATGGGCAAATCGCATAGTTTAGAAATCGTATTAATGGATATTGATGGAAAAAAAATACTTCCTGAACTTAAATCTAACTTTCAAGCGCCTATAAGCCAAAAAAAAGGATACCACAATATACTTTTTGATTTACTCATACCCATTAAAATATCCGGGGAATATTGTTTCTACGTAGACGTGGACAACCGTGAACTCGGCTCATATTCTTTTTTTGCGATATTCCACAAAATGCAATAATTTCCCCAACGAAAACTATATTAAAAATTTTTATCCAAGGAACGATATTGTATCGCTTCGGAAATATGCTCAGCAAGAATAACTTCGCTTCCAGCCAAATCCACGATAGTCCTTGATATTTTTAAGATTTTATCATATGCCCTGGCTGACAATCCTAACTCCGTTATAGCCATCTTAAGCAATTTTTTAGCTTCACCGTTTAAATTGCAGTATTTTTTAATTAACCTTGAATCCATCTGCGCGTTGTAAAATATAAGCCTTGATTTTCCGCCGCAAGCGAATCCGCCTTCGACGGAAAAACGCTTTCTTTGAATTAACCGCGCTTTTTCTACGCGCGCCTTGATTACTATTGACGGCTCAGCATCTTTTGTATCAGTAAGCTCATTATATTTAACCGCGGGAAGCTCAATATGGATATCAATCCTGTCTAATAATGGCCCGGAAATCTTACCCATATAATTAGCAATCTTAGTAGTATTACATCGGCAGGCTTTACGCGAGTCAGTAAAATAACCACACGGACAAGGGTTCATCGCGCAGACAAACATAAAGGAAGCGGGAAAGGTAAAAGACCTGTTTACGCGACAGACACGGATAGAGCCATCTTCTAAAGGCTGTCTAAGCGCCTCTAAACAATTACGGCTAAATTGCGGTAGTTCATCTAAAAATAAAACGCCCTGATGCGCGAGACTTATCTCTCCGGGTTGAGGTATTGAGCCGCCGCCAACCAAAGCCACGTCTGATGTGGTATGGTGCGGGCTGCGAAACGGCCTTGTAGCAACTATCCCTTCTTTAAACGGAAGAGTTCCTGCTATTGAATGAATCTTGGTTATTTCCAGCGCTTCCTCTATTGTTAAATCCGGCATAATTGTATGAATTCTTTTGGCAAGCATAGTTTTTCCGCTTCCAGGAGGGCCAATCATAGCAATATTATGGCCTCCGCTAACCGCAACCTCTAAAGCGCGCTTGGCAAAATACTGCCCCTTGACTTCTGAAAAATCCACATAATAATGCGAATTTTCTTTAAGCATACTTTCCATGTCCAACTTAAAAGGCTTTAAGATATCTGGATTGTGTAAAAACTCTACAACCTCCCTTAAGGTCTTTAACGGCCAGACACAAATACCTGAAACAATTGCCGCTTCCTTCGCGTTCTGAATCGGAATAATAAAATTCCTAATTTTATTTTTAACTATAGCCATGCTGATTGGTAAAATTCCATGAATAGGCCTTAGCGCTCCATCTAAAGACAATTCACCCAAAATAAAATAATCCTTTAATCTTTCTTTGTCCAACTGTTCTGTAGCGGAAAGAACCCCTAAGGCAATGGCCAAATCAAACCCTGTGCCCTCTTTTTTGATATCAGAAGGAGCAAGACTAATAGTAATTCTTTCTGCCGGCCACTTAAAACCTGAATTCTTAATCGCGGATTTAACCCTTTCCCTACTTTCCTTTATAGCAGTATTGGCCAAACCAACCAATGTTACCGCGGGTAATCCGCTTGACACATCCACTTCAATTTCAATAGGATACGCTTCAATACCTAACAAACCAAAACTAAAAACCTTTGCCAACATTTTAGGCCTCCGTTTTTAAACCCGCTCGGTCACACCTTCGTCATTCCGACAGTAACCTTCGTCATTCCGGCGAACGCCGGAATCCAGAGTCACTGGACCCCGACTTTCGTCGGGGTGACGTACTTTACCCTCGTCATTCCGGCCCCAATATAATAGACGTATTAAGTAGCAAAATCTCACATAAAAATTGGTTCTTTCGTAATAATAAGGGGATTAACGTAAGAAATTAAAAATAGGAAGGGTTAAAAAATTATTTTATCTGTGTAATCTTGCTTAGGATTTCTCCTTTGCGCAGTTTTGTTCTTATGTTGTCACCAACTTGAAGAGATTCCACGTCTTTAACAATCGTTCCTTGTTGAGCCCAGTGGCTTTGCCTATCGGAAGGCAAACCACTGCCTACCGGCTTGTTTGGTTCTAACACTTCCCCGGGCATTTCGGACTCGATAGATGAAAGCTTAAAGGTAATACTGTAACCGCGGCTTAAGATACCTAACGGGCTTAAAGAAGAAAGTTTTTCTATACAAGCATCGAATCCGGCTAATTTTAATTTAATAAAATACTGCGTACGCACATGAATTTGATTAGCTAAATCCGCGATCTTTGCCTTATTTTGCTTAATCAAAATAATCGGATTTAATATTGCTAATTTTTTTATGTTCGCGTCTAAGCATTCCTTATTTAATTCTAATAAATGCCGCGCGTTAATCCTTAAACGATACAAATATTCATCCATAGATTCCTGAAACGCCAAAACTCTTTTAGGAAATGCCCTTTTTAGGCCGCCAAACAAACGCTCCAACTGTTTGTTCAAATCCTCTTTCTTCGGCATAACCATCTCCGCGGCCACGGAAGGCGTAGAAGCGCGCGCGTCCGCCACTAAATCCGCGATTGTCCAATCGCGTTCATGACCCACAGCTGAAATTACGGGTATCTTGGAATTATATATTGCCCGGGCAACAATCTCCTCATTAAATGCCCAAAGGTCCTCGATGCTTCCACCGCCTCTACCCACAATCATTACTTCGATCCTCTCTTTAGCCGGCAGGCCTTCATTCAATCTGTTTAAATCTTTTATAGACCGCGCAATCTCTTCTTTCGCGTTTTCACCCTGCACTTGGGCCGGACTGATAATAATATGCGCGCCGCTAAAACGCCGCTCTAAAACCTTTAATATATCTTTTATAGCCGCGCCCGACAAAGAAGTAACCACCCCAATCTTTGACGGTAAATAAGGTATGGGCCTTTTATGTTCCGGCGAAAAAAGCCCCTCCTTTTCTAATTTCTGTTTAAGCTGCTCCAAAGCTAATTGCAAGCTCCCTATCCCTTTAGGCTCAATCTTTTCTACAATCAGCTTATACTCTCCACGCGGCGCGTAGACATCAATTTTACCAAAACAAATTATCTTTAACCCATCCTCAATCTTAAATTTAATATCCTTGCTGGCCGCGTGAAATATAGCTGCTTGAAGAACGGCATCCTTATCTTTTAAGGAAAAATAAAAATGGCCCGAAGAATAAGTTTTAAAATTAGAAACTTCTCCCTCCACCCAAATTTCACCAAAAGTATTTTTAAGGATTATTTTTATATCGCAGGTAATCTCAGATACGGTATAAACGTGGCGGCCTTTAGTTGAATCTAAGTGCTGTTGGAAAAACTCTAATTGGTCTTGAGGCATTTTGGGGGAGATTGTGAATCTAAACCTGTCCGCGCTTTCTCATCCGCGATCATCCGCGTAACTGGCTTCTTCTTTAACACAACCATATGCACTGAATAAGGTTTTAGAGTTAAGACCTCCTGATAAAATTCACCGGCAGAAATCTCTTTCTCTTCGGCCGCGAGAAATCCACAATTAAAACTGCAAGAAGAGTCAACCGTATATCGTTGATATAGATAATCCCCATTCAGGTTTTTAATACCAAATTTTATGTTCCTCGCGGTAGCGCTAAAACGCTTGGCTGTCTCATTTAACTGGCGCGTCTTACCTAACAAGGCCTTCACTTTATTAGACAACCGCAAAATATTAATATCCGCTTGCCCTGATAATAATTTTTTCAATTTATCTGAATTAATAATATCTAACAAGGCTTTGCGCTCCGCGCTATTTAAACTTGCTATATTCTTAGATAAATAATTAACAGCCATATCCGGATCAATATAGTTATAAAAAAGCGCGCTATAGGAATCCTTTTCTTTAGTGGCAATCACCCCTACAAATTGATCGTCGAATTTAACCGCGAACATCTCGCTTCCTAAGCCGCTTAATAATCTAAAAACATTGTACACGGCTTTCGCGGAACTCTTCCCGGCAATTAGTTCATAAAAAAATACTCCTAAGTTTCTTGTTATATTTTCTTTCTCATTTTGAAAATCTTCAAGACAAAAATACAGCTGATTATCAATGCCTGCTTCATTCATATTTTTTAGGCGGGCAGGAATAAAACTCGCGCAGATATAAGACTCATCCTTTCTCGCGGATAAAATATTAGCGCCTGAATCAAAATTCCACTCACTTACGATTAAAGGCGTGTTTTTGTCAAAATGAAAATAAGAAAGCCATTCCCGGATAAGGCCAGCCGTGGACTTTTCATAAACAGTATTCTCTTTTTCTGTCTCTGGGGAACTGGAGTAACCATGCCAACTAACAAAATCCAAAGGCAGACATTCCTGATAACAGAACCTGGCAAGCTCATAAATGAGGCTTTTTTCCGCTGTTACTATAGTATTGCCATCAAAATTTTGAAACCACCAACTCGAACCCGGGCCGCCCAAAGGAATACTTACTCCTGTCTCTGTCTCTAATTCTATTACTGCCTTGGCCACCTCCCGGTATAAATTCAAATACTCCTGTTTCGCGCCCAAAAAAAAGCCATCCAAATCAGGCGTGCTCCAAACTTCATACCAGATATTATATTTTTTAACACAGCTTAAATCCCTGATTACATCCTTTATCAAGCCCTTAAAAACCTTTGAATTTACAGGCGCGCTCCTTTTATCCAAAACATTTCCTAAGCCAGCAGGCGTTCCAAATATATTTAAAACAACCGTGCCACCGGATAAGGTAATGTTCTTTATTATTTCATCGTAATTATCAAGTAATTTCTTTTGCGCGTTTTTATCTTTGGCAAGCTGATTTATCTCCCAAAGATTATACTGTATACGATAAAAGCCGCTAAACCCTATATCTTTTTGCCAGACAGCTAATGTCTCTTTAGACGCGACTGTCTGCGGCCAGGAAGAATCCTCATAAAACCCCCGGCCGCTTAGGTCAATGTTGGGCCTGAAAATTTTAGGCAAAGGAACAGTACTCGAGGAAACATCTAACGTGAAATCAAGATCCGGTTCTTGAGCGAATGAATAATGACAAATAACAAAATCCAAAGCACAAAATAATAACAAAGCACAAATACCAAATAACAAAACAATGATTTTAGAATTTGTCATTTGAATTTTGAATTTATTTTGGATTTTGTTATTTGTCATTTGTCATTAAATTATAATTTATTTACCATTAAAACGTGCTCTGTTATTTCAGGCTGTGTCGCAATGTCATTACGAGCCGAAGGCGAGTAATCTTAAAAATATTTCTCGTTGGAAAAAGATTGCCACGGCCTCCTTCGGAGGCCTCGCAATGACACAAAAGTGGGATTACGACACAGTCTGATTTGCCATTAGATTATAAGTTTTCTCTGTATCCTTACAATTGATCTTGCCTTACCCGTTTTTTCATCTACATCCAAAACCGCTCCATGCAACTGAACATTCTCAGAAGCCACCTCAAATCTTACGGGTACCGCGGTAAGAAATCTTTCCAAAACATTTTCAACTCGCCTTCCAATCACAGAATCATACGGGCCAGTCATTCCCGCGTCTGTTAAATAAGCGCTGCCTTGAAAAAGAATTTTCTCGTCAGCGGTTTGAATATGGGTATGCGTACCTAAAACCGCGCAAACTTTTCCATCCAAATACCAGCCTAACGCGACTTTCTCAGAAGTCGCCTCAGCATGAATATCCACAATAATTATATTTGTTTCTTTAGATAATGCCTCAACTGCTTCCTTGCTCCTTTTAAAAGGGCATTCCAATGCTTCCATAAAAACCCTGCCGTTAACATTTATTACTCCAACCTTAACGCCATCTTTTGTCTTAAATAAACCAAATCCTCGTCCCGGTGCTCCCGCGGGAAAATTTATCGGCCTTAAAATCCGTTCCTCCTGCTCTATAAATTCAAATATCTCTTTTTTTTTCCAAATATGGTCCCCTGAAGTCAAAACATCAACCCCAAAACTAAAAAGCTCATCGGAAACCCTGGCAGTAATGCCCGAACCTCCAGCAGCATTTTCAGCGTTAGCAATAACAAAGTTTAAATTAAACTCTTTCCTTAATCCGGGCAGTAGCTCCTTAATTACTTGCCTGCCCGGACTGCCAACTATGTCGCCGATAAATAGAATATTCATTTTTAGCGGATAGCGTAGAGCGGATAGCGGATAACAACAGGAAAACACGTAATCTTTTTTGCTTTTCCTATACGCTAAACGCTACACGCTATACGCTAATCTTACTTAGCGTACTCTATCACCCTAACTTCTCTTATAACTGTTACTTTAATCTGCCCCGGATACTCCATGCCCTCTTCTATTTTTTTACGGATATCGCGGGCAAGATTTATCGCGTCAGCATCAGAAATTTTCTCTGACTGCGCGATTACGCGAATCTCTCTGCCTGCCTGAATAGCGTATGATTTCTCTACACCATTAAACAAATTAGCAATAGCCTCTAACTTCTCCAAACGTTTCACGTAAGTCTCCAGGGTTTCTCTTCTGGCCCCCGGACGACTAGCGCTTATGGCATCTGCCGCTATTACTAAAACCCCATAGGAGCTCTGCGGCTCAGCCTCTTCATGATGCGCCTCAATCGCGGCCACCACGCAAGGAGACTCATTATACCTTCTGGCCAAATCCGCTCCAATCTTAGCGTGCGTTCCTTCAACCTGATGATCAACAGCTTTGCCTATATCGTGCAAAAGCCCGATACGCCTGGCCAATTTAAAATCCAACTTCATTTCTGAAGCCATTGTCCCTAAAAGAAAGGACACCTCTTTGGAGTGTTGTAAAGCATTCTGTCCAAAACTGGTCCTATATCTCAAACGGCCCAAAAGTTTAATTAACTCTGGATGCAAAACACTTACCCCTGCCTCGAACACCGCGCGTTCACCCTCTTCGCGGATTTTCTCATCCATCTCTTTTTTGGTTTTTTCAACAACCTCCTCAATTCTGCCCGGGTGTATCCTGCCGTCACTAACAAGTTTCTCTAAGCTTAGGCGGGCAATCTCTCGACGAATCGTATCAAAAGCAGACAATGTAATCGCCCCTGGCGTATCATCAATAATTACGTCTACTCCCAATGCCATCTCTAACGCGCGTATGTTCCTGCCCTCGCGCCCAATGATCCTGCCTTTCATTTCATCACTTGGTAATGTCACTACGCTTACCGTTGATTCAACTGTATGTTCCGCGGCGCAGCGCTGAATCGCTAAACTCAAAACCTCGCTTGCTTTTTTATCTAAAGTACTACGTAATTCATCATCCTGTCTTTTAATAAAAACCGCTTTTTCTACATTTAATTCCTCATTAAGCCGATTAAGCAAAATCTGCTTTGCTTCCTCGGTAGACAAAGAAGATATTTTCTGCAAGCGTTCTTTCTCCTCGGCAAATAACGCTTGCAATTGCGTCTCTTTTTCCTTTAAAGATTCCCCTTGCTTCTCAATACCTTCGCTCTTGATTTCAACATTCTTTTCCTTTTTTTCCAAAAGATCAATCCTTCGGTCAATATTCTCTTCTTTTTGGGCAAGCCTTTTCTCCATACTGGTAATCTCAAGTTTTCTATCTTTGGTTTCCTTCTCAAAATCCTGACGCATGCTATAAAGAAGATCCTTTATCTCAAGCTCCGATTCCCTTCGTTTATCCTGCGCGTCTTTTCTAGCTTGCTCTAAAATATGCTGTACCTGAGCTTCAGCGGCCTGAACCCCTTTCTCCGCGATTGACTTTCTTAAAAAATAACCCGCAAACGCGGCGAACAAAGCGCTACCTATAGATATAAATATAGTCATCATCGCTCAACCTCCATACGAACCGTATCTCATTATTCGCATCTCATATACCATGCGCCATTTTTCAATGGATACCAGCATTTCCGATATACGATATACGATATACGATATACGATCCAATCTCTATAATTATTATGCAAAGAGGATTTTTTTGACGCTTACATCGTGGATAGCGGTGGGAAAAGAAGATAAGATTTGAAAACCATAAGCTAGTCCAATAGTATCGGTGCGTTTAGGAATTTCTTTCATAAAACGATCGTAGCAACCCTTACCGCGGCCCAGACGGTTTCCTTTTTTGTCAAATGCTAAACCGGGAACAATAACCAAATCCACGTCCTGAAGGTTAACGGCCTTTTTTATTGCTGGCTGCATTACCCCATAAGGAGCTCTTACTAATTTCGCGCAATCACCCATAAGAGCGGGCCTTATTGAAATTCTATCCCTTTTCATAACCGGCACACAAACTATTTTACCTATTTTTTTCGCTAATTCAATCATCTCTTCTGTTTTTACTTCACCGCCAAACGCGATGTAAAACATCACGGTCTTTGCTCTCCTAAAAACCGACGTTCTAAAAAGCTTATTCTTTATTGCCTTGCTTTTTCTATTTTGATCCGTTTCATTTTGTATTTTTAATTTCAAAAGCATTCTACTACGTATTTGCTGCTTTGTCAATCCGGTATCCTTATTGCGTATCATTCTTTATCCTGTTTTTTGTAATAATCTTTTATTGCTGCTGCCAGCGCCTGTTCAGCCAGTACTGAACAATGAAGTTTTCGAGAAGGCAGGCCTCCCAACGCCTCGGTCACCGCCTTATTAGAAATCTGTATCGCCTGTTCAATGGTTTTACCTTTTACCATTTCAGTGATCATGGAACTTGTACTGATCGCGGCGCCGCAGCCAAACGTTTTAAACTTAGCATCCACAATAATGTTATTTTCAATCTTGATATACATTTTCATTACATCGCCGCAAACAGGATTCCCCACATTGCCAATACCGCTGGCATCGGTAATTTCCCCAACATTTCTGGGATTTATAAAATGATCCATTACTTTATCTGAATAAGGAAACTCTGCCATTTTTTGTCGTCGTTCGATTCGCAAATCACGATTCGCAAAATCAAACGTATCTAGAGGCTGTTACAAAATGCCAAACCTTGTGTCACATTCTGAGGCCGAAAACCGAAGAATCTCGACGCTGATAAGATCCTTCGCTTCGCTCAGGATAACGAAAAAGGGTATTTCGCAACGGCCCCATCTATACAGTTGTCATTATCAACTTATGCGGCTTAACCGATTTTCTAAAATCTTTTGGGCCTTGAATCTTTCTAAATTGCCCAAGTTTTTTTCTTTTCTCTAATTCCCTGTAAATCAAAATCCACGCGCAATCCTTATCTTTATCAACCTCGCACTTACCCTTATCCGCCCCACCGCAAGGCCCATTCAAAAGGCCCTTCGAACAAAGCGTAATCGGACAAATTCCGCCGGTTAGAGCCAGAACACACTCACCACACAAAGAACATTTTTCATAAAAATTACCTTTTACGTCCAATATCGCGCTAAAAGTAGTATTTAACGCGGGCAAAACCACATGCTCCAACCTGTCATTATCCCTCACTGACTGCACACCTAAGCCGCAAGCCAAAACCAAAATCACCTCTGCCTCCCGAAAGGCTTTTATATTCTTGGCTAATTCCGTTTTTATTTGCGCCGCTAGACAAGGCGCGCCGGGGATACACATACCCAAAACGGTTTTACCCTGCTCTTCCAAAAGAATCTTTATTTTATTAAGTTCCGGCTCACCGCCTGTTTTACAAGTAGCAGCGCACTCACCGCAGCCAATCAAAAAAAGCTTATTGTACTCCTTTAAGCTATCTATAATTTCCGCAAATGGTTTTAACTCTGTAATAATCATATTTGAATCTTACCATAGTTTCAAGGTTTGCTCAAGAAAAAAATTTTTCTTTTTCCAGCTAAAAAAGTTTTTCCTTGCCCTATAAGAAATTTTATGGTAAGTTATTAAATAATTGCTGATCATTATATTAATGGACAATCGTTAGTGAATAATTATCAACAACAAACAACCCAAAAAAAAATATTTTATTTTTTTCCACAGAGTTATGCAAGGTGTGAATAAGTTGTTAATAATCTATGGATGATCTACTCCAGGCTTGGCAACAGGCGCAAGATTACCTAAAAAACAAGCTGGGCGAAACCTCATATACTACATGGATATTGCCCCTTAAACCAAAAAACAAGGAAAACGCCTTAATTTTGGAAGCGCCAGACAACTTTTTTAAAGATTGGGTAGAAAATCACTACCAAAACCTTATTATTGAAGCAATTGGTCAAGCAATTACTGAAAGGCCGCAAGGTCATGGTTTGGCCTCCGATAGCCAAAGCCGAAAAGATTTTAAGATTTCATTAGAAACAAACACGCAAGATCAAAATTTAAACGCCAAAATAACACCCTTAACAGCACAAACGAAAAACCAAAACACACAATCCAACCCTAATCTAAACTCCCGCTACACTTTTGATAATTTCGTAATAGGCCCGTCTAACCGCCACGCGCATGCTTACGCTTTGGCAGCAGCAGAATCACCTGCCAAATCCTACAACCCCTTATTTATTTATGGCGCGACGGGTTTAGGTAAAACACACCTTATCCAAGCGGCCTGCCATCATATCATCCATAAAACAAATGGAACCGCGAAAATATACTATATCCCATCAGAACGTTTTACTAATGAACTTATTAATGCTATCCAACATAAAACTACCCAAAATTTTCGTCAAAAATACAGAAATGTTGATGTATTAGTAATTGACGACGCGCATTTTATCGCCGGCAAAGAATCCACCCAGGAAGAATTTTTCCACACATTTAACACCCTTTATGACGCGCACAAACAAATTATACTTTCTTCAGACAGGCCCCCCAAAGAAATAACCGATTTACAAGAAAGACTGATTTCTCGCTTTGGCTGGGGGCTTACCACCGATATACAACCGCCAGACCTGGAAACAAGGGTTGCTATACTAAAAAAGAAAGTAGAAAGAGAACCTGTCTCTGTCTCCGACGATGTTATATTCTTTATCGCGCAATTAATTAAATCTAATATCCGGGATTTAGAAGGCGCCTTAGTCCGCACTATTGCTTATTCCTTATTAGAAGAAAAACCAATAACCCTAGATTCAACCAAAGAAGTGCTTAAAGACCTTTTGAAAGAACCAAAAAAAATAATTACCATAGATTTTATCCAACACTGTGTAGTGGAAGAATTCGGGGTATCATTATATGATTTAAAGGCAAAACGCAGAAATAAGACCGTAGTTTTACCTAGACAAATAGCTATGTACTTAAGTAGAGAGTTAACTGATTCGTCTCTGCCTGAAATAGGCGGCTATTTTGGAGGAAAAGACCATACCACAGTGTTACACTCTTATAATAAAATAAAAAGGGAGATGGAAGAAAAAATAGATTTAAAAAATAAAATAGAAAGAATTATACATATTATTAAACAGTAAATCCAAAGGTTATCCAAGGTTTAATTTTATCATAAATTCAAATAAGCGCATAAGTTATAGAGTTTTTAACAACTTACAACCCTACTACAACTATTATTATTTATATATATAAATAAAATAATAATAAAAGGAGATAAAAATGTGGTTTACAGCTAAAAGAGAAATTTTATTAAACGGTATTCAAATAGTAGAAAATATTATTAACGCAAAAACAACACTACCAATACTTTCCAATATTTTAATAGAAACACAACAGGATACTTTAAGGTTAACTGCTACAGATTTAAATATTGGGATAAGCTGTGTAATTCCTGTGGATATTAAAGAACAAGGCGCGATTACTATACCCGCGAAAAGATTTAATGATATTATTCGGGAATTATCCGCGGATACCGTAGAGATAAATACTAAAAAAAACAATTTAATAAATATTGAAACGCAATTATGTCAATTTAAGGTTATGGGGTTAATTAAAGATGATTTTCCTAAATTACCCGAGTTTAAAAATAAAGAGGTGATTAAGATAGAACAAGAGGGGTTAAAACAATTATTAAGCCGCACCTCTTTTGTGGTTTCTTTTAATGAGGTTAGGTATGTTTTAAATGGTATACTTTTTTTGGTTAATAAAGATAAACTTACCTTAGTGTCCACGGATGGAAAAAGATTAGCAATCGCGGAGAAAAAAATAACCCAAAATTTAAATCAAGATATAAGTATTATTGTGCCTATTAAAACAATTTACGAATTAAACCGTAACCTTAAAGATAGTGGGGAGCTATCTATAATATTAAGTAATAATCAAGTGTTGTTTGATTTGGGTGATGTGGTAATAATTTCCCGGCTTATTGAGGGTGAGTTTCCGGATTATCATCAAGTGGTTCCTGCTGTTTCAAATATTAAGTTTAAGATTAACAGGGAACAATTTTTATTAGCGATAAAAAGGGCGGCATTGCTTTCTACGGTTGATTATCAGGCGGTAAAATTAGAGGTTTTTAAAAATAAATTAGTGGTGTCAAAATCTACGCCGGATGTGGGTGAGTCGCGCGAAGAATTAAATATTGAGTATGATGGTAAAGAGATAGTTGTTGGTTTTAATGCTAATTATTTAATGGATGTTTTAAAGAATTTAACCTTAGATGTGATAGAGTTTGAGTTGGTTAGCAGTGAGAAACCCGGAGTTATTCGCGCGGATAATTATGTTTATATTGTTTTACCAATGTGTTTAGGGTAATGGAAACAATTAAGAATATTATTTCCGGTGTTATAGAGGGGTTGGTAACAAGAAAGACCGGTGGTTTAAAGGGTGACCCGCAAGTATTATTAGAAAAAGTCTTGACAAAGAAAGAATTAGAGCATATAAAAGTTAGTTACTTTAAGAAGGGTATTTTAAATGTGATTGTGGATTCTTCAAGCCAGCTTTATAATTTAAACTTACATAAAGAAGATTTGTTGGACAGAATTAATAAAAAATCTTTATCCTGTTTTTCTTGTGATGAAGGGGCAGGGCTTGATAAAAAATCGCGCGAGTTGCTTGTTAAGGATATACGATTTCAGATAGGAGAAATTAAGTGAAACCAGAAAAGCAAATTTTACAAACACCTCAGGCGCTTGATGGGGTAGATAAAGATAAGGTTTATGATGCTACCAATATCCAGGTTCTAGAGGGTGTTGAGGCGGTAAGGCGCAGGCCTGCTATGTATATAGGTGATACCTCTGTTCGTGGTTTGCATCACTTGGTTTATGAGGTAGTGGATAATAGTGTGGACGAGCATCTTGCCGGTTATGGTAAAAATATTGACGTGTTTATCCGTTCGGATAACAGTGTAACTGTCACAGATAATGGCAGGGGTATTCCTGTGGATATGCATAAGACCGAGAAAAAACCGGCAATAGAAGTGGCTTTAACTACTTTGCACGCGGGAGGGAAATTTGATCATCGCGTGTATAAGGTTTCCGGGGGGCTGCATGGCGTAGGTGTAAGTGTGGTCAACGCGCTTTCGGATTGGCTTGAAGCAGAGGTAATAAGGGATGGTAAGGTTTATCACCAGCGTTATGAACGGGGGAGAACTGTTTCAAAACTTACGGTTATTGGTAAAAGCGGCTCTACCGGCACAAAAATTACTTTTAAGCCGGATAAAACTATTTTTGATAAAATAGATTTTTCCTATGATATATTAAGTCAGCGTTTAAGAGAGTTGGCGTTTTTGAATAAAGGTTTAAGGATAAAATTAGGGGATGAGCGGCTAGAGAAAGAAGTGGTATTTGAGTTTGCCGGCGGGATTATTTCTTTTGTGGATTACCTGAATAAAAATAAGTTACCTCTGTATAATAAGGTGATTTACTTTCAAAAGTCTCAAGATGATGTTGTTGTAGAGGGGGCGTTACAGTATAATGATGGCTACTCGGAGACATTTTTTTCTTTTGCTAATAATATCAATACCGTGGATGGGGGGACGCATCTTTCAGGTTTTAAGTCGGGTTTGACGCGCGCGATTAATCAATACGCCAAAGGTAAAAATTTACTCAAAGAAGATATTGCGATTAGTGGGGATGATACACGCGAGGGTTTGACCGCGGTAATTAGTGTTAAGGTTCTTAATCCGCAGTTTGAAGGCCAAACCAAAGGAAAATTAGGTAATTCCGAAGTAGAGGGAATTGTGGCTTCTGTCAGCCTTGATTCTTTAAGCACTTATTTTGAGGAAAATCCTTCAATTGCTAATAAGGTTGTTGATAAGGTAATCCTGGCTTCGCGGGCGCGTGAGGCAGCGCGCAAGGCACGCGAGTTAACTCGTAGAAAAGGAGCTCTTGAGGGCGCAGGCCTTCCGGGTAAATTAGCAGACTGCTCGGAAAGAGATCCGGCTTTATGTGAGTTGTATCTTGTGGAGGGCGATTCGGCAGGGGGTTCTTGTAAACAAGCGCGGGACAGAAGGTTTCAGGCGATCTTGCCCCTTAAAGGTAAAATTATTAATGTGGAAAAAGCCAGATTGGACAAAGTTTTGTCTAATGATGAAATCCGGACCATTATTACCGCTCTTGGGACAGGCGTAGGCGATGAGTTTGATATCGCGAAATTAAGGTATCATAAAATCGTTCTTACTATGGATAGCGATATTGACGGTTCCCATATTAGGACACTTGCTTTAACGCTTTTTTACCGGCAGTTCCCTAAGCTTATTGAGAATGGTTATATTTACATTGCTCAGCCGCCTTTATTTAAAATTAAACGCGGTCAACGGGAGGAGTACGTTCAAACTGAACAATTGATGGATGAAATGCTTCTGGATTTAGGGAGAGAGGGACACAAGCTTATTCAACTTAAAGATAAAGAAACATTGACAGATAATAAATTTAAAGAGTTGTTAGGATTTTTGGTGGAATTGGGAAGATTGGGCAAGAGCATTGATAAAAAGGGAGTGAAATTTACGAAATACCTCAATTTTAGGCATAGCAAGACTCAAAAAATGCCTGTTTATAAGGTAAGAGTGGAGGGGGAAGACCAATTTCTTTACTCTGACAAGGAATTAGCGAGTTTGAGCCAAAGGCAAGAAAAAACTGAAAATTTAGATGTAGTTGAACTTTTTGAGGCCCCGGAGGTGGAGGAATTATTAATTAAAATTGAAAAATTGGGTTTAGATGTAACAACTTATAATAGTGAAAGTATAGTTCAACAAGGGGCTGATAGCAAGGCGGCTGAAAAAAAGCCAAAGCCGGTTTATCGGATTGTTGATGAAAAAGAACAAAAAGACTTGTTTGGCCTAAAAGAAGTATTGGCTTATGTGAAAGAAGCGGCTACTAAAGGGATGCATATTCAAAGGTATAAAGGGTTGGGCGAGATGAATCCTGAGCAACTTTGGGAAACAACTATGGATCCGGAAAAGCGCACATTTTTGAAGGTTACCTTAGAGGACGTGGTTGAAACAGATAAGATGTTTACGGTTTTAATGGGCGATCAGGTTGAGCCGCGCCGGCAGTTTATTGAAGAATATAGCCATCAGGTGAAAAATCTTGATATATAAGTACAATTAAAAATTAAAAGTTAAAAATGAAAAATTGCGGTTCAAATTCAAAATTTTTAATTTTACATTTTTCATTTTTAATTTCGACGAGCGAAGCGAGGAGATAATGTACACTCGTAACGAGAAAATAGTTGATAGATGCATTGAAGAAGAGGTAAAGGATTCTTACCTGAATTACGCGATGAGCGTGATTGTGGGCAGGGCTTTGCCTGATGTGCGCGACGGCTTAAAACCGGTGCATAGGCGCATTCTTTATGCCATGCAAGAATTAGGGCTGGAACACTCCAAACCCTATAAAAAATGCGCGCGTATCGTCGGCGAAACCATGGGTAAGTATCATCCGCATGGGGACGTGGCTATTTATGACACCTTAGTAAGAATGGCCCAGGATTTTTCTCTGCGCTATCCTTTAGTAGAGGGTCAAGGTAATTTTGGATCAGTTGATGGGGATAGTCCCGCGGCCATGCGTTATACTGAGGCCCGTCTTGCCTCTATTGCTGACGAGCTGCTGGCGGATATTGATAAGGATACGGTTAATTTCGGGCCTAATTTTGATGCTTCATTAAAAGAGCCTTTGCTTTTACCGTCAGCTTTGCCTAATCTTTTGGCGAACGGCTCAAGCGGTATTGCCGTAGGCATGGCCACGAATATCCCGCCGCATAATTTAAACGAACTCGCGGATGCCATAATTTATTTATTGGATAATCCTCAATGTGAAATAAAAGACCTGACGCGTTATATTAAGGGCCCTGATTTTCCTACGGGAGGGGTAATTTGCGGCAGGACAGGCATTAAGGAAGCGTATGAAACCGGAAAAGGAAAGCTTTTAGTGCGTGGCCGGGCAACCGTAGAGCATCAAAAAAATGCCAAAGATTTAATCGTGATTACCGAAATTCCTTATCAGGTGCAAAAGGCGGGCCTTATTGAAAATATCGCTGGTTTAGTGGATGATAAAAGAATAGAGGGGATTTCTGATATTCGCGATGAGTCTGATAAGGACGGCATGCGTATTGTTATAGAATTAAAACGCGATACTGAATCGCAGATAGTCCTAAATCAGCTCTTTAAACATACGCAATTAGAGACTACCTTCGGGATTATTATGCTTGCCTTAGTAGATAATCGGCCGCGGGTTTTGAGCCTGCGCCAGATGCTGGAATATTATATCGCGCACAGAAAAGAGATTATCCGGCGCCGGACACAATTTGAATTGGATAAAGCCTTGAGGAGGGCGCATATTTTAGAAGGCCTAAAAATTGCCTTGAAATATATTGACGAGATTATCAAGGTTATTAAAACCTCTAAGAATACAGAACAGGCAAAAGAGCGCTTGATGAAAGAGTTTGATCTTTCTGAGATTCAGTCCCAGGCGATTTTAGAGATGCAGCTTCAGCGCCTAACCGCGCTTGAGCGCGATAAAATTGACGCGGAATACGCGGAATTGCTAAAAAAAATTGAGTTCTGCAAAGCCATCCTTGCTTCAGAAAAAAAAGTAGAAGCAATTATTAAGGAGGAGTTGGAGAATTTAAGGAAAAAATATGGCGATGATCGCAGGACCGATATAGTTGGAGAGGTTGAAGATTTAGAGATAGAGGATTTGATCGCGGATGAGGATGTGGTGGTTACTGTCAGCCACGGCGGCTACATTAAACGCCTGCCGGTTAGCGCTTACAGGAAGCAGAAGCGCGGCGGTAAGGGCGCGACTGGCGCCGAAGTTAAAGAAGAGGATTTTATGGAGAGCCTTTTCGTGGCTTCTACGAAAGATTGCCTGTTGGTCTTTACGGATAAAGGCCAGGTGCACTGGTTAAAGGTTTACGAGATTCCGCAAGCAGGGAAACTTTCTAAAGGCAAGGCCATTGTTAATCTTGTCCAGATGGAACAGGGGTCCAAGGTAAGCTCTACTATTCCGGTAAGGGAATTTGTCGGGGATAAATATTTAGTGATGATAACGAAGAAGGGGCTGATTAAAAAGACCAGGCTTGATGCCTATGGCAATATACGCAAGGGCGGGATCATCGGAATTACATTAGAGGATGACGATGAATTAAAAAATGTTGAGCTTACTGATGGAACGCAGGAAGTGCTTATTGGGACGCGCCAGGGCAAAGCCATAAGATTCTCTGAAAGTAAAGTACGTGATATGGGCAGGTCTGCCAAAGGCGTGCGGGGAATTTCTTTGTCTAAAAAAGATGAAGTGATTGATACGGTGGTTCTTAAAAAAGATTCTACGATATTAACGGTGACCACTCTTGGTTTTGTCAAGCGTACAACTATTGATGAGTATCGCCTGACTTCGCGCGGCGGCAAGGGCGTGATTAATATTAAGGTTACGGATAAAAACGGCGAAGCAGTAAATTTAAAGCCCGTTACTGATAGAGATGAATTGATGGTTATTACGCAAAATGGAATTTTCTTACGTTGCGCGGTTAAAGATATCCGCGAAACTGGCCGTTCTAGCCAGGGAGTGCGCTTGATTAAACTACAAGATCAAGACCGCGTTTCCAGCGTAGCTCATGTAATCGCGGAGGAAGAATAATTTAGACCCCATCGTCTAGCCTGGTCCAGGACAAGAGCTTTTCAAGCTCTCGACACGGGTTCAAATCCCGTTGGGGTCATTAAATCCAAACTCGGTGCTCATTTCTATTGCACGGTTTGGGTTAAATCTATCCCGCCTCGCAAGTTCGGTGGTATTTCGTCAGCAATCTTTTGGGGTAAAAACAGGCATGATAAATGGAGCATTTTAATGATTAATGAGCAGATTCTGGTTGAAGTAGTAAGACGTTTAGTGACTAACTTTCAGCCTCACCAGATTATCCTCTTTGGTTCACAGGCGCGTCAAACCGCTGATGAACACAGTGATATGGATATTTTGGTAGTGTGTCCTATCAAACAGAAACGCAGGAGTTTAATGGTAGCAATGGACAGGTCATTAAAAGGATTGGGTATAGCAAGAGATATTGTAGCGCTTTCGCCCGAAGAATTTGAACGGGATCGTCAAATTCCCGGGACTGTAGCGCGGCCCGCATGGCAGGAAGGAAAGGTTCTTTATGAGCAGCCTTGACCAAGAGGTATTACGAAAAATAAAAGAATGGCTGGTTTATGCCGATGAGGATTTACGTCTGGCGCAACATGGATTGACATTAGTAGAAAGATGTCCGTATCGGCTGATTGCGTATCATGCCCAACAGTGTGCAGAAAAACACCTAAAGGCTTATCTTGTATATCAAAAGATAGATTTTCCTTATACCCATAATATTTCTCGGCTCTTGGAACTATGCCCCGAACAGACAAATTGGCCCAAAACAATCTTAGAGGCAGAGGAGTTAACACCGTATGCGATTACAGCTCGATATTCAGGGGAAGACGAAGAGGTAACCAGGGAAGAAGCAGAGCAGGCTGTTCGTATTGCCGTTTCTACGCGGGAAATAATTCGAGCCAACCTGAAAGAAGTTTTGGATTTAGCCTAGACGAATATGTGCGGAATAATTGGTTATATTGGCGAAAGAGAGGCTCAACCTATACTTTTAAATGGGCTTAAGCGCTTAGAATACCGTGGTTACGATTCAAGCGGTATGGCGTTGGTTTCCCCAAGTAAAAAAAATATCCTTGTAAGAAAATCGCCCGGTAAAATCAGCGCCCTAGAGAATCTTTTAAGAAAAAAAATCCTTTCTGACAGTATAGGGATTGCCCATACCCGATGGGCAACTCATGGAGAGCCCAACCAAGTTAATGCCCACCCCCACTTAGACTGCAAAGGTGAAATAGCGGTAGTTCATAACGGAATTATTGAGAACTACGTGGAATTAAAAAAGGAACTAATTAAAGAAGGCCACAAGTTTGTCAGTCAGACGGATACCGAAGTAATTCCCCATTTAATTGAGAAGTTTTATCAAGATAGTTCTTCTTTGGAGGATGCGGTAAGAAAAGCGCTCGCTAAATTGCAAGGTTCTTTTGCTATTGGCGTTATTTCTAAGAGGGAGCCCCATAAACTTGTGGCTGTGCGTTTAGGTAGCCCTTTGATTGTGGGAATAGGCGCGAATGAGAATTTTCTGGCTTCAGACGCGCCGGCAATTTTAGAATACACCAAAGAAATTATTTTTTTAGAAGAAAATGAAATAGCGATTTTGACTAAGGATTTAGTTAAGGTTGTCGACCTTAATGGAGTTGAAATTAAGAAAAAGCCCCAAGCAATTAATTGGGATATTACGCAAGCCCAGAAGCAGGGATATAAGCATTTTATGCTTAAGGAAATTAATGAGCAGCCTAAGATTATCGAGGGTCTTTTGAGCGCGAGAATACAAGAAGAAACTAATAGTGTTGTCTTTGAAGAACAAAAGATTCCCGAAGAGAAACTTAAAAATATAAAGAATATTTCCATTGTTGCCTGCGGCACTGCTTATCACGCGGGCCTTGTGGGAAAGTATATTTTGGAATCAATTTGCGCTATTCCCGTTTTTGTAGATGTTTCCAGTGAATTTAGATATCGTTCTCTGCTTATTGACAAAGATACTTTAGTAATTGCTATTAGTCAGTCAGGCGAGACTGCCGATACTTTGGCCGGCGCAAGAGAGGCAAAAAAGATTGGCGCTACCATACTTTCTGTCTGCAATGTTTTAGGTTCAACTTTAACCCGCGAATCTGACGGAGTGATTTATACGCATGCCGGGCCTGAAATTGGGGTTGCTTCTACCAAGGCTTACACCGCGCAGTTGGCCGCGTTGTATTTGTTCGCGTTTTATCTTGCTCAGATACGAAATATATTGCCCACGGCAGAGGTTAATGGATACCTCCGGGAGTTAAAAAAAATTCCCAAACAAATGGAAGCCATTCTTAAAAAACAAGATAAAATTTCTAAGCTTTCCAGCCGGCATTCACATTTTGGTTCATTTTTGTATCTGGGAAGAAACGTGAATTATCCCTCGGCCTTAGAGGGGGCGCTTAAATTAAAAGAGATCTCTTATATTCCGGCGGAAGGTTACGCTGCCGGCGAGATGAAGCATGGCCCTATCGCGTTAATTGATGAATATCGGGGGGTGGTTTGCATTGCCCCGAAATCAAGGATTTATGATAAGATGGTTTCTAATATTCAGGAGATTCGCTGCCGAGCTGGAAAGATTATCGCTATTGCTACCGAGGGTGACGAAAGGATGAAAGAGCTTACAGGCGAGATTATTTATATTCCGAAAACAGATGAATTATTTTCTCCCTTATTAGTCGCGCTTCCCTTGCAATTATTAGCATACTATATCGCGCTAAAGCGCGGATGCGACGTTGACCAGCCGCGTAACTTAGCTAAGTCTGTGACTGTGGAATAAAAAAAGGTAATAGGTAATAGGTTAAGGATCTTCACTATCGCCTAT
>CAKKQB010000038.1:0-2847 GCA_919901915.1 Omnitrophica bacterium GWA2_41_15 | reverse complement strand
TGTGGAATAAAAAAAGGTAATAGGTAATAGGTTAAGGATCTTCACTATCGCCTATAGCCTATCGCCTATAGCCTATCGCCTATCGCCTAACAATGCTTTATATCGTCTCCACCCCCATCGGCAATCTCAAAGACATAACTTTTCGCGCCGTAGAAGTTCTTAAAGGCGTTGATTTGATTGCCTGCGAAGATACCCGCCACACAAAAATTCTGCTTGACCATTATGGGGTTCAAACTCGCACTACAAGTTTCTTTCAGCATAACAGGTTTACCAAAGGGGAATATCTGCTCAATCTTTTGAAAGAGGGCAAAAATATAGCCCTGGTTTCAGACGCGGGCACCCCCGGGATACTCGATCCGGGTTATAACCTGATTAACCTGGCAATAAAAAATAATATTGAAGTTACTATGATTCCCGGACCAAGCGCTTTTATCAACGCCTTAGTTCTTTCTGGAAAACCTAGCCATGAATTTTTCTTTGCCGGATTCCTGTCTCCCAGGGCGCAGGCCCGCAGGAACCAATTAGAAAAATTAAAAGAAATTAATTCCACAATTGTTTTTTACGAATCCTGCCACAGAATCCTGGCTGCCTTAGAAGATATAAAAACTGTCTTTGGAGATAAGGAAATCGCCGTAGCCAGAGAGCTGACTAAAAAATTTGAAGAGCTTAAGCGGGGAAGCGCGAAAGATATCTTAGAGGATTTTAAACAGCGCAAGCCCCGCGGTGAATTTGTAGTTATTTTGTAGCTTCCGTGATTAATGGTTTATACCACAATAATTACGAAAGAACTGTTATGGAGGGTTTTTCTTGACAAGGTATGGAATAGATGGTATATTTTAAAAGAAATTCGTGATCTTTAAGCTGAAGCCCAGAGAGGCCGGTAAGACGGAATTAAAATGAACAGGAGCTTTTCCAATAATATAACCCAACTGTAAAACGCGGTTGGGTTTTTTTTGTGAAATGAAAGAAAAAGTAAGGATATTAGATAAAGACACAATCGGCAGAATCTTAATGCGTATTGCCCATGAGATTTTGGAGAAAAATAAGGGCACTGAAAACCTGTGCTTGGTGGGGATAAGAAACCGGGGGGTTTATCTCGCGCAGCGTTTAGCAGGATGCATTAAAAAAATAGAGAATAAAGATGTTTTGGCAGGAGCGCTGGATATTACGCTTTATCGCGATGACCTTACGCTTATTAGCGCGAGTCCCACTGTGCATAAGACCGAGATAGATTTTGATATTACTGATAAAAATTTGGTTGTGGTAGATGATGTTTTGTATACGGGCAGGACGGTTAGGGCTGCTTTGGATGCTTTGATAGATTTTGGCAGACCAAGCTCTATTCAGCTTGCAGTGTTGGTTGACCGTGGGCATCGGGAACTGCCTGTGCGCGCTGATTATGTTGGTAAAAATATTCCTACTTCTCAAAAAGAAACCGTGGAAGTGCGTTTAGAAGAGGTTGACGGAGTTGATGAGGTGGCGATTGTGGAAAAAACATAATTGATATGGGTTGCCATATACAGATTGTGTCACAATGAAGAAAAACCGTCATTCCGGAATGTTTTAATCCGGAATCCAGGAAATATTATTAATCTGGATTCCGGCTTCCGCCGGAATGACGATATAGCTGGGCTCAACCTTCCGCCGGAATGACATCAAAATCGAATTGTGACACAGTCTGATAGGGCAAGCCCCGCCATTTTTTCAATGCTATTCTGTTAGTGGTTATTTATTTCTTTTTGGGCGAGCAAGCTTGTCCCTACGGGGCAACCCAGATTCTTCGAGAACACTTAATTATGGTTTGGACAAAAAAGGATTTATTAGGATTAGAAGAGTTAAGCAAAGAAGAGATCGAGTTGATTTTAGCGACCGCGGAATCATTCAAAGAGGTTTCTACGCGCGAAATTAAGAAAGTGCCTGCCTTGCGCGGAAAGACGGTGGTAAATTTATTTTATGAGCCTTCCACGCGTACGCGCGTTTCTTTTGAGGTGGCGGCAAAAAGATTATCCGCGGATGTGATCAATATTGCTACCGAAACCTCAAGCGTAAAAAAAGGAGAAACCCTTATCGATACCGGGTTAAATATCCAGGCTTTAAAAGCGGATATTATTGTTATGCGTCATAATTATTCAGGAGCGCCGGTGTTGCTGGCGCGGCATCTTGATATAAGCATAATAAATGCCGGTGATGGCTGGCATGAGCATCCTACGCAGGCGCTTCTTGATATTTTTACCTTGAAAGAAAAATTAGGTAAATTAGAAGGCCTGAATGTAACTATTGTGGGTGATATCGCGCATTCCCGGGTTGCGCGTTCAAATATTTGGGGATTAGTTAAATTGGGCGCTAATGTTACAGTTTGCGCGCCTCAAATGTTAATACCGCCGGCGATAGAACAGATGGGAGTTAAAGTTTCAAATGATATTGATGAGGCGTTAAGTTGCGCGGACGCGGTAAATGTTTTAAGGATGCAATTTGAGCGGGATGAGTTAGCGGTATTTCCTGAACAGTTAGAATACTTTAAAAATTTTGGAATTACAAAGGAAAGATTAGAAAAAGTAAAAAAAGATATTATTGTAATGCATCCCGGGCCAATCAATCGTGGAATTGAGATATCCAGCGAAGTCGCGGATGGCGCGAATTCAGTGATATTGGAACAGGTGACCAATGGAATCGCGGTAAGGATGGCAGTGTTATTTTTGGTGGCGCAAGCAAGGGATAAGAATAATACGTTAGGCACAAATCCGTGATCCGTATCTCATATCTTGTCGAAAAACGATTCACGATTCACGGTTTACGAGATACGAGATACGAGATACGAGATACGAGATACGAGATACGAGATACGAG
>CAKKQB010000037.1 GCA_919901915.1 Omnitrophica bacterium GWA2_41_15 | reverse complement strand
TATTATAGCAGATTTAACAGATTAAGGTGTTGCGTTAGTTCCTTGACTCCAAGAAACTTAGGTGTAACATATTTATTATCAACATCTTAAGCGATTCCTATTATGGCGCTGTTGCAAAATTTAATTTATGCCGTCATTCTGAGGCCAAAGGCCGAAGAATCTCGACGCTGATGTCATCCTTCGCTTCGCTAAGGATGACAAAAAATGGCATTTCACAACAGTCCCTTTTTGTTGAATAATGTCGTAAAGCCTCTGCTGTTGAAATAAAGGGGATGGTCCCCTTTATTTCATCACCGACCTGAATCCAGGCTAATATTTCTTAAATCAATTTCTTCAACATTTAACCACTTGTTATCAGGATGACCTATATGTTCAACTTCATAATACAAGCTCAACTCCCTAACCACCTCTCTTCCATTCTTCTCACCATAGACAACAACCACATAAGGCTTGTTTGAGAGAGCATAGCTTTTATACCGATCCTTAGATCCAACAGGAACTGCAATAGAAAGAAGCGCTTCTGTGGCATTATAAGCCATTAGTAATTTTTTAGCTTCTTTTGATTTCATCCCTATCTTTATAATTCCATTGGGTTTTTCAATATTCTCATTATTGCACCCGCAACCATACACAATAACAAATACCATTATTACCAACACTATGCTTCTTCTCATATTTTTCCTCCTAAAACTTTACAGGTTACTTAGCGATTTAAAGATTTAAAAGATTTAAAGACCGTCTCTAAGTTACCCTGCGCTTACTTTGCCATAATAAATAGGGAATAAATAGAACGTCCCCCTTCTTACTATGCCCCACATATAGAAAACCCTTCGACATAACTGCCAAAGGGCTCTCTCGTCAACACTGAATCCCCAATGGCGTTGTTGCAAAACTCAACAAAAACAAAAACTCCGTCAATAAATCCCTGTTTTTTATGCCAGGGGTATTTAATTTCTTTTACTCTACCCGTTTTTAATGATTTTTAAACCTTGCAGGCAGAGTGATCCCTATGCCCCGCCAACGGCGGGGGCAAATAACGGCGGAGAGTTAATTACAATCAGCCGTTTTATATTAAATACTATCGCTTCCATAAATGTCTGGAACTGTGTTTTCATTAACCCGCGGTACCTTGCCCGCGGCTCATCCTTTGAAAATATTCCTTCAAACTGAGCTCTTACCTTTGTTATCCATTTGTCTTTATCCTTATTTTTCTTTAACATATTGTTTTTTAATACTGCCCCGTTATGGCATTTTTTGAGAGTATCCGGCTAAGCTCTTTTGAGTCAATTTTTTCTTACCCCTCAATGTCCTTAGCGACCAGCTGATGAAACGGATGAATGAATTCTCCACCACTTCTATGGTGATGGTGTTAGAAGTGAGAACGCCTATCCAAGCATTAATTCCAAACTCTTGACCAGATAAATCTGGATCCCAAGGTTCGGTTTTCCTAATAAAAATATTACTATATTCCAAAGATATAGTATACATTCCAGCTGTTAAGTTAAACTCTGAACCACATCTAAAATAATAGCGTCCATCATGTATTACTTGTACTTTTAACTCCTCTTCAGGTTTTAAATAAATGAAATCATCTTTGCTAATCTTTATTAGTTTTGCCTTCCATATTATTTTTGAATGTATGAAATCTCCTTCGCTATCTTTTATTCTTGGAATAAAATTGCAGTAATTGCATACCCAAATAGGTTTTTTACTAATATTTTTTATTGTACCCCAGACATTCAATGCTTCCCCAATTTTATACACTTCCTTATCTGATTTTATGGTGAGTGTAAGCGGCGAGCTTTTGTCGATCCGATAGAGGGGTTGTTCTTGACAATACCCTGCCAACATCGCTGACAACAATAAAATAATCGATAATAATATTCCTTTCATTTCTTCTCGTGTTCTTTAATGGGACTGTTGCGAAATACCTCTAAAACTGTCAAAAGCCCGGTTTGACTTAGGCAATTCAGAAGTTTTCATCGACGGTTTCTGGATTCCCGCTTTAGTTTACCCCTGCGAAAGCAGGTGCGGAAATGACTCATTTAAACTATTTTGCAACAGCGCCATAATGGAAATAAAAAACACCATTTGCGCAAAATTATCAATTTCCGGCCCCAAAGATTAAAATACCTAATCTATATATAAACCCCTACGGTCGGAAACTGATGCAATCACTAAGCCCGTAGAAGATATTCAAGCTAATTACAAAAGAACAGAAATAAGCATATCATAAAAAGTATCTATGTTAATTATTGGAAATAAAGATGTCAAGCCAAAATAGAAATGTCGTGGGAATGGGAAGAGACATCGTACCCCCACCCCCAAAGGCTTAAGAAAGATTAAAAGAGTTAGTTTTAAATCTTTTTTGTATTTAAAAGAGCTTTTTAAGAATTTTAGACGCAAACCTGTAAAACCGAAAAAAGAGCCAAAATTTTTAAGCCACAGAGGCCCTAGGATCAACGATCTTAAGGCTAGGATACATCTGACACCACCCAAAAAGAACGGTAATATTATTTATCATAACTACGAACCAAGCCAGATCTATAACGCCTATAATAGCTCATTCTGGCAGTGGCGCAGGGTAGCTGAATGGTATCACTATATCAATGATCCTTGTGAAAATATAAGAGGCACATAATAATCGTGTTATAATATACCCCTCATTGAAAGGAGGTATTAATTATATGTGCCCGATTACATATTACCAGCTTATGCGAATTAGTAAAGATAAAAAACAGATTCGTTATCAAATGGTCATCTATGCCAAAGAACATGGTATTAAGCCTGCAGCCAGGCTCTATGCCACAGGCCCTAAAATCGTGCGTAAATGGATTAGGCGTTTTAATGAAGGCGGTTATCAAGCCCTCGAAGATGTATCCTGTAGGCCGCATCATTCACCGAATAAAACATCTGCGGATAGAATCAAAAGAATAGTCGAACTCAAAGCTGAATACAAGCGCATCGGCGCTGAACAAATCAAGATACTTGAGAATGTAAAAGAATCCGCCAAAACCATGCGCAAGATATGGCGCGCACGCAAACAGACGCTTTCCATTTTATAGCGGATAGTGTCCTCTATCTGTGCT
>CAKKQB010000036.1 GCA_919901915.1 Omnitrophica bacterium GWA2_41_15 | reverse complement strand
TGTTTTAATTTCTTTGTGTATATCAATAGTCAGAAGGTCAAAAATATAAACGCCATGCACGCTGGACGCGGCATTTATTGTACTGCGCTTTAGGAAATCCTCTACCGCGTCCCAGAGGATTTTTTCATCATTTCGAATAAAATTTAATGCCAAAATATTGCAGGTTTGCCCTTCGTGAACCGCTTTATATTGACGGACTTTATCCTCATTATGCCCGACATATGAAATTTCGTCAAAAAGAGGCATATGTTGAAAGAGATTTGAATTTTGAAAGGAAAAATCAATTAAATTCATAATAAACTAAAAAAACATTTTTTGGTTTCTTATAGGGACTGTTGCGAAATGCTCTTTCTCGTTATTCCGGTGAAAGGTCGAGCCCAGTTGGGCTCTGACACTTCCTCGGGCATTTCGCCCTCGGTCGCCGGAATCCAAAACTTTTTTATTTCAATAGGCTTATGGATACCGGAATATTTAGGTTAAGGTAAGATAAAAAAAAGATGGGTGATGCGGAAATATTTAAAAAACAAAAATCAATGCCTGTCCATCTTTTAACGATGAACAAACATTGATTCTGTTTTCAACTGACTATTTTTTCTTGTGAATTGCGCAGCGTTTCGATTTCCCAGATGCAAAACTTTTACACGGTTTACCTTCTTTTGTTTTGGCGCTACATTTCGCGTTTGCCATTGTGCCCTCCTTTTTAGTTAATTGTTTGAATCAATTATTGTTTTAGTTTAACGTAATACTCCGCATCAGTCAAGAGTTATTATTTTTTGATAATTATTTTCTGACTATCTTCCTTGCGCCGGCTTTTCCTTTTCTCAAAAAGAGAAATACGATTATTATAAACGAGGCAATGATGGGAGATAGCTTACGAATTTCTTCAGCGATTTCATTGAGACCGTATAGTTTGACGTCCTCAATTACCTCAATTATAAATATTATTCCTATCGTTAAAATTAACGGAATGACTTCTTTTTTTATCCAGGATAATTTTAAAAAAATATAATCCCGCAGATTAAAGAGTAGATCTACGCGGGGAAAATATTTAGGGGTTACGCGGCAATAATTCCGGTATTCATCCCCAAACTGCTTTAACAGCGCGTCTTCTTCTTTTTTTATTTGAGAAAAATAAATTAAGGCAAAGGCAAGTAAAAATAAAAGAATAGTCCAGAGCTTAAGCAAAACAAAGATAACCCCAATACCAATCAAAAACGTACCAAAATACATGGGGTTTCTCATTAAGGCATAAGGCCCATCTTTTACTAATTCCCTACTGCAAGAGGAATGTTCTTCTTTGTATCCGCGGGAGGAAATACGCAGCAAAAATCCGGACAAAACCAAAACAATGCCTAGCGCATCTAATAATTCGTCCAAGCCTTCTTTTTCCCAATGAGGAAGGACGATCTTATATAAAAAAATCCCAGTCACCAACGCCAGAAAAACAAGCCCGCCCTGTATTCCAATACGTTTCTTCATGGAAATTCCCATTCATTCAGATTGTGTTGCAATTCGGTTTTGGTGTTATTCTCGCCCCCGATTAGATCATTCGAGGGCAGGCTTCAGCGGGCCAAGACATTCTTCGACGATAACACAACTCACTGAATTCAGAGATTAAAACATTCCGGAATGACGGTTTTTCTTAATTTTTACACATCCTGAATGACATCCACCTTATCCGCCAAATGCCCTGCGCTTGCTTGTTTTACGAATCTCTTTTTCATCGGTCCATTCTAAGATGCCTGTTGTGAGATTCTTTAAACTAAGCGTAAACTTATAATACACATCCGTAATTTGGGCGTTTTTCTGTTGAATTTCTGAGATATTTCCCGAAAGCATGTATTCGGCTCCAATCTGTTTACCAAATTGAACCGCGGTATTTTTATCCACTAAACCGCTTTCTTGCTGAGTTTTAATCTCATTAATTGTTTCCTGATCAGTTGTCCTGTCTATAAAACGAAACTTACCAGATTTAACTATCTTGGCTCTTATGGAGTCAGTAATGGATTCCGTGTCAATATGTTGCATTGTCTTATTTTTTACCTTGTCCACAGTGATTACCGGACGGCGCTGATTGGTAACTTCCACAATGGGAGGGAATACCAAGAGAGAATCAACCATAGATTCAGCAATCTGCTGTAAGTCCGACGAACTAAAATCCGTAGAAACGTTCTGTAAAGCCTGCGCGTCGCCATATTGCACGAGAGGCGTTGTCGCGCATCCAGAAATAATAAACGCGCTTATTCCAATACTGCTGATTAATAAATAACTCTTCTTTTTCATATTTACATCCCTCCTTGTATAATGTAAGGTTTTGTCATTTGAAATTTGTACTTTGTCATTATTTTGTGCTTTGAATTTTGACCTTTATATTAACCAGAATTTGGTTATTGAAATTTGGTTATTGGATATTGTTTGGTTATTGTATCTTGTATCTTGGTTATTTCGTATTATTTCGATATTCGGATTTCGGATTTAAGCTGTTTACATTATTACATTTATTCCCTATATCTTATTTCGATTTTAAATTCCTTAACACTTGGATTTGGCGCCACAGCCTGCGCGCTTTTAGTCTCTCTGCCATATATGATTACAGGCTGCCACGGTGAAGATTCCGGTTCTACTTCTATGCCTTGAGAATCATACCATCTGAATTTATACTGTAACGCTAATGTATCTGTTCTTTTTGAGTATACCATAGCATTTGCTTTTAGTAAGTCACCGGCGAAAGTGCTTTTTAAATCCGTAATTTTAATAGCGCGGGCAAGCGAATCATTATTTACTATAATTTTACTTTCTTGCGCGCAGCCTTCCTGCCCTTTTACAACCTTAACGGATCCTGATATGCCGGAAGTTGCGGCGCATCCGCTTAGCAGCCCAGCGCAAACCAAAACCGAAAATAACAAACCTAAATAAACAATTTTTTTCATACGACATCTCCTCTCTTTACCATTTTAAAGGTTTTTCACTTGAACCAGGCGTAAGCTGTTTTTCTATAATTTTAGCAGGCTCTACCGGTTTAATCACTTTTACGATACAGTTTGGCGCTATACCTAAATTTTCTCCTGTAATAACGGCATAGCTATTCCTGCTATCAACACGCGTAATAGTTGCCTGCCCCACAGGGGACTCTTTTTTGTATACCACACCTGTATCTGTATCTTTCACATCTTCTGTAAGATAAATTTCTACTAAATCGCCTTTATTAAAACCCGCTTCGGTCCCTCGGTTCACAAAAATTTCTTTCCCTGTAATTGCCAACACCTTAGCAGGACGAAGCAGAGCAACGGACTTCCAAGAAAGTTCCTTCGCCATTTCCTTGGCCAGCTCAATCACTGCCCTTTCGCTCGCCATAATGGTTCCGGGACGCGTCATTTCAACTTCAACAGTTTTATTTAACTGCACGCTAGGCGCGTCTGGAAGCAATTCGCCGGTTGATGTATTTACAATCTGCGCTGCCGCGGAAAGAAAAAGTTTCCGCCTTTTAGTTTCTCTGCCCACGGCAGAGTAGGCCTCAACTTCAGTAATATCTTCAAACCCGTCAATCTGAGGAAGAAACGCGTACTTCACTCCCACCATCTGCAACGCCTTAGCAGCAGTTTTATCATTAGGATTAACCGCGACAGCCGCGAATGCCTGCTCTAGCTCTATATCAGTTTTTCGTTTTCTCTCAATGACCTGAAAAACGCCAGTCGCGCTTAAAGTATTAACAAACTGTGTTTCCAAAGATTCGGCAACATTATTTAATTCAACCTCACGGCTTTGTTTTGCCGCCATCTCTTTCACTGATGGTTGAATCTGGAGCCGGCCGATAAGAATCGTATCTTTTTCTCCTTGCGTCAACTGCGCTGAAACAGGTTGCGTATACAGAAAAGAAAAAATTAATAAAAATATTCCAAAAATAAAACTACTTTTGCGAATCTTCATTTTGTGCCTCCTGAATAAATGTAGAAACAATCCCAATGAGACCAGAATCACTGGACCCCGACTTTCGTCGGGGTGACGTACCTTCTACTTTTGCTTGTCAGTATCTTTATTAAACAACTTATTGAATATAGGTATATTCTTATCTTCTATGGCTCTTTTAGCCCCTTCTTTTGAAAGCTCTAAATTAATATTCAAGACTTGCCCTGAGTGTATGTTCACTGTCTTTTCCCAAGTAACAAATCTTTCCTTAGACAGACGCAGTTGATGTAATCCCGCGAGAGCGCGAAAATGCCCGGGGACTGAACCGATAGCAGCGCTGTCTAATTCAACAACAGCGCCTTTAACATTGCTATCTATCGTAAATTCAACTTCAGTTCCTATAATAACTTTGGCTTCACGAATGCGCTCAATTTTATCGCTTATATTATTCGCTGCCAATACAGACCCAGAATCAAGCAGTTTATTGATCATATTGCTTGAGCGGATTTCAAGATGCTCTAATTGCGAAACTCGTTCGATTACCGGAATAATATCGCCATAAATAGCGCCGCCCTTACTTCCCTCGCATACTTTAACCGCAAGGCGCATAATATAATCAGTTGCCGCGTTATCCGTACCATAAATGGTACCTTGGCCTTTAAATACTTTTTGCTCTTGGCCGAAAGAATTAATTGTAGCAAAGATTAAATAATCCGCGCCAATCATCTGCGCGATACGCAAAGCGCTGGCATCAGTAATGGCATCTCCAACAAGTACTTCACCAATGCCTTCATTACGTGATTCTCGAAATTTTGCAATGACTTCATTCTTATCAATAATAGTAAAACCTTTTTCGGTAAGACGGGTAGTAATCAGATTATTAAAGGTATCCAATTTATCTTGGAAATCGCTTCCTGCCTTGTTTTGAATAAAAATCGCGGCCCGAAGCGCCGCTTTCGCTCCCCCTTCTCGTGGGGATTGATTAGCAAAAACAGACGACACCATAAAAGATAAAAACATTATAACTGTTAAGATATTTTTCATAATTTTGCTCCTTACGTTTCTTATGGCATTACCTTGTAATATAATTTGTTTCCGGCGCGCGCGACACGAATGATATTTTTGCTATTCTCCTTAATGTTAATTTTAATATTACACGACACACCCAAATCCTTGCAAGCTAATAGAAAATCGTGTTCTCCCGCGGGTAAACTTATACGCATAATTTGCGCGTTAGATGGAAGGGTTACCCAGCTGCGTAAGTCGGCATTTTCACTAAATATATTATAAATCGAAACGAAAAAGGAACCAAGAACCCCTCCCTTGTCCTCAGCAACCTTAGCAGCCGCGGCTTTCGCGCAAGATCTGATTAAGCAGCGTATAACTATCGCGGGAACTTTCTCTTTAAGCGATTTAACAGCTAAGGCGTTAACATCGCAAATAGGTTCAGTAACTCCATATAAAGCCCCTTTTTCCGAAAGCGCGATTGGCGAAAAACTAACGCTTTTAATATTATATATAGGAAAGGCGACAGCGGTAAAATTAATAGCCTGGGTTGAAATTAGAATAGGAATTTTTATTTGTTCTTTCTGGGCGACAAAGTCATCTTCAAAAAATAAAACTAACTCGCTATTATTCGCGTTATTCCCAAGGAAACTTTCAATTACTTTGGGATAAAGAGATTTAAAGCGGTCAAAATCATCTTTCATATTCAGCTGTTTCGCGAGCCGAAGAACATCTTTTTGTAGATAAGTATTATCGGGAAAAATCTCGAGGGCTTTCTTATAATCAATGTAAGCATCATTTGGTTGTTTGAGCATTTCGTAAACAATGCCCGATAAATAAAAAGAATAGGCATTTTGGAAAGAATTTTTAACTTTAGAAAAAATCCTATCCGTATTCAAATAGGCATTTGTAACCGCGTCTGGAGTACTATTTGAAACGTGGTTTTGCCTCGCTGAATCTTTTGCTTGTTCAATTTCTTTTTCATGGCGCTTCAAGGCTTGTTCTTGTTCAGCATTAGCCCTACGCGCCTCGACACCCGCGCCTTCAAGATCATTTTTCTCAAGATAATTCATTGCCTGAAAATGATGGAGCATAACCCGTTCGTAGCCGTCACCTTTATAAGGAATAGCGTTATCATTAACCATAACGGCGCTTGTTTGGGCGGTAGCTCCCGAAGCGCTAATTAGAGCTTTTTCATCGCTCTCTTTTATCGCTTGAATCGCGGCCTCGAAGTCCGACTTACTAGTATCAGTATCTCCTTGTATCTGCGCGATACGGCCTCGCTCCATTAGGTAAAGAATCTTGTCACTGGAGTTTACCTTATTAGCAAGCTCTTTTTTAAGATCAAGGGTTTTATTTTCTTTTAGATTCTGAATCGCGGGGTTTAGTTGAGAGGTGTACGAACTAAAAATACTAGTCGTAGCGCAACCGGAAAGCAATAGCAGTACGCAAAAACCTAGAATAATTCTATATTTATATTTCCACATAGTCCTTTTCTATTTAACCCACTAAGTTCAAGTTGCAACGGGTTCAAAATACCGATATCAGAATACTACTTTTTAATGTAAAGTCAACGTAAAAATTATGATTTGTAAAAATTATGATTTATAAAAGTACGGTTGCCTGATTCCGCAAAACTTGTAAAAAGGCGCCTGACGATGAATTTATTACGCTGGTATTTCCATCCCGAGCACGTATAGTAATTTTACCAGCAGTCAACTTAGCAACTATCGGGGCATGGTCCGCTAAAATTTCCATGTAACCTAGCTCTGAAGGAGCCATCAGAGAAGCTGCCTCTCCCTCATAGAGGGTTTGATCACAAGAATAAATGCCAACCTGAAAAACTTTAGCCATTTTATTTACGTTACGCCGCCTAAAAACTCCGTCCTAATTCTGGATCAGCTGCTTTCGCAGGGATGACACAATTGCTGAAGAACTGACTTTAGCCCGAGTGGGTTCCGTTATTCAACAGCTGTTTATTCTTTTCGATTGCCTCTTCAATTGTGCCAACCATATAAAAAGCCTGCTCATGCAGATCATCAAGAGCGCCGCTAATAATCATTTTTACCCCTTTAATCGTATCTTCTAATTTCACGTATTTACCTTTCATCCCCGTGAAATTTTCCGCTACAAAAAAAGGCTGTGAGAAAAATCTCTGCGCCTTGCGCGCGCGCTGTACAATTAATTTATCCTCATCAGATAATTCATCAATACCAAGAATCGAAATAATATCGCGTAGATCTTTATAACGTTGCAAAACTTTTTGGACAGAAAGAGCGGTATTATAATGTTCCTCGCCCAAAAGGCGCGGATCCATAATTCTAGAGTTAGAATCCAGAGGGTCAACCGCGGGATAAATTCCCAATTCAGAAATTTGTCTAGACAAAACTATTTTCGCGTCAAGATGGGCAAATATTGCCGCCGGAGCAGGATCAGTTAGATCGTCAGCGGGAACATATACCGCCTGTATAGATGTTATCGAACCATCGCGCGTAGAAGCGATTCTTTCTTCAAGTTGAGCTACTTCCGTGGAAAGATTAGGTTGATAACCAACAGCAGAAGGCATTCTCCCAAGTAAAGTAGAAACCTCTGAGCCTGCCTGAATATAACGGTAGACATTATCAATAAATAAAAGCACGTCTTTTCTTTCTTGATCACGAAAATACTCCGCCATAGTTAAAGCAGATAAGCCAATACGCAGCCGAGCGCCCGGCGGCTCATTCATCTGGCCAAAAACTAAAGCGCTATTTTTAACTACCCCGGATTCATTCAACTCAAGCCAAAGCTCATTTCCTTCTCTGGTACGCTCACCTATCCCGGCAAAAACAGAAACGCCGCCATGTTCCGCGGCAATGGTACGAATTAACTCCATAACAATTACTGTCTTACCCACTCCTGCCCCGCCAAATAGGCCTACCTTACCTCCTTTAGGAATAGGAGCTAAGAGATCAATAACCTTTAATCCTGTTTCTAAAATATTTTCTATCGGCAGTTGTTCCTCAAAATTAGGTGAAGCCCTGTGAATTGGATTTCTTATTTCCGGATGTTCTAGCGGCTCCTTGCCATCAATTGGCTGGCCTAAAAGATTAAAGATCCTGCCCAAAGTCTGTTTGCCTATAGGCACAGTAATCGGGCTTCCGGTATCAATCGCCTTCATGCCGCGCACTAAACCATCCGTAGTTCCCAAGGCAATACAACGTACCGTATTATTTCCTATATCTTGGGCAACCTCCAAAACAAGATCGATTCCTTTTTCTTCAATCTTAATTGCGTTCAAAAGCTGCGGCCCCTGATTCTCTTGAAATCTAATATCCACACTTGGGCCAATAATCTGAATAATATGCCCTTCTGCCATAATCTTATCCTTTCAACGCCTCCGCGGACGAAGAGATCTCTAGAATATCTCTCGTAATCCCCGACTGTCTAACCTTATTTCTTAAAAGTATCAAGCCTCCCAAAAGTTCCCTGGCATTATCAGTTGCTGTCTTCATAGATACGGTCCTGGCAGCATGTTCAGAAGTAAACGCCTCCAATAAAACAAGCTGTATCTTGGCCAAAAGATATCGTAACGTTATATCCGCGAGTATACTTTTTAAATCTGGCTCTGTAATACACTCAATTGATTTAGCTTTTCTTAATTCAATGCTTAATAACCGTTGAATAATTACCTTTTGAATAATAGAACTCCCAAAATACGCGTAAGCTAAATACACCGAACCTACTTCTCCACTTAAGAATAACCGGATAAGCTCGCCAGTAATCTTATCACAAAAATTTCGCGAAAATTTCGCGTTTAAGCCTACATACGAATTAGTAATTGAAGCATTTTTACTAGAAAAATAGTTTAAACCCTTTTGACCCACCAAAATTAACCGCACCCTGTTACTTCCGTTACTTTTTATAAATTCTTCCGCGGCGCGTATAATGTTTTGATTGTACACGCCGCATAACCCGCTATCAGAAGTTACCACGCAAAGCGCGATATCTCCTTGACCGGATTTCTTTTTAAAATATTCGGGTAAAAACTCTTCTGATAACCCCGCAAGATTTTGCATGATATCCTCAAGCTTCAAAACATACGCCCGCGAAGCAAATAATTTACTTTCCATGCGCTTTAGCTTAACTACTGAAATCATCTGCATAGCGTTAGTTACCTTTTTAATATTCTCCACGCTACGGATACGATTTTTTATATATTTTATAGATTGCGCCATAATGATAACAAACCAATACTTTTGCCACAAGGCTATGGTTCGGCTTCCTTTAGCCAGAGCCGTAGTTCTTAAAAATGGGTTAAAAAATCTTTTTTAAAATCAGTTACCAAATTATTTAATTTATTTTTTAAAGTAAGATCTAAGTCGTTTTTAGATTCTATCTCTTTTTGGATTTCAGGATATGCCTGTTCTATGTATTGATAAAGCTTGCTTTCAAATTTTTTAACCGCGCTAACCGGCAAATCATCCAGATAGCCATTAATACCAGCGTATATAATAATTATCTGCCTGGCTGTCGCAAGCGGCTTATACTGCACCTGCTTTAAGGCCTCTACCATTCTTTCTCCGCGAATAAGCTGAGAGCGCGTGGTTTTATCTAAATCTGTTCCAAACTGCGTAAAAGTTACCAATTCTCTATACTGCGCGAGATCTAACCTTAACCTTGAAACAACCTGACGCATAATCTTACTTTGGGCTTTTCCGCCCACGCGGGAAACTGATAATCCCACATTTACGGCAGGCCGCACGCCAGCATAAAATAAATCACTTTCTAAATAAATCTGGCCATCAGTAATCGAAATTACATTAGTAGGTATATAGCTGGATATGTCACCGGCCTGGGTCTCAACAATAGGAATAGCAGTTATTGAACCCGCGCCTAATTCATTATTTAACTTAGCGGAACGCTCTAATAACCGTGAATGTAAATAAAAGATATCGCCCGGATACGCCTCTCTTCCGGGGGGACGCCTTAAAAGCAAGGACAACTGCCTGTAAGCCTGGGCGTGCTTAGAGAGATCATCGTAAATTACCAGGACATGTTTTCCATTATACATAAACTCTTCGGCCATGGCAGTGGCTGTGTAAGGAGCAAGATATTGCAGGCTTGCTGAAGCGCGGCTAGAAGCGCTGACAATAGTAGTATAATCCATTGCCTCATGTTTTTTAAGCACCTCACTTACCGCGACTACGCTGGATAATTTCTGGCCGATAGCGCAATAAATACAATAGACATCTTTCCCTTTTTGATTAATAATAGTATCGATAGCAATGGCGGTTTTCCCTGTCTGACGGTCTCCGATAATCAATTCGCGCTGGCCGCGGCCAATCGGAGTCATCGCGTCGATAGCTTTAATTCCGGTTTGCAATGGTTGAGTTACCGGTTGTCTTTCCACTACGTTCGGGGCACTAGATTCTACCGGCCTAAACTTTTGCGTATCAACTTGCCCCTTGCCATCAATTGGCCGGCCTAAACCATTGACTACCCTGCCTACCAGCGCCTCTCCCACAGGAACCTGCACAATCTTACCGGTACGCTTAACAATATCCCCTTCCTTAATAGTTTTATCCGGATTATCCGTGCCAAAAATTACCACACCCGCGCTATCTTCTTCCAAATTTAAAACCATTCCCATAACATTGTCGGAAAACTGCACCAATTCACCCATCATCACATCATCTAATCCATAAATTCGCGCGATAGTGTCACCTACCTGAATAACCGTACCGATAGATTCAGTACGTAACCGGGATTTATATTTCTCAAGTTCTTTTTTAATAATTGACGTAACTTCCTCTGGTTTTAAAATCATATTATCCCATCCTTATTATTAAAAGCTTATCTCTTAAATCATTGAGGCGTTTCTTTATCGAGCCGTCAATAATAGTATTGCCAATTAGTATCTGTACTCCGCCTAATAAACTGCCATCCAAATCTATATAAAACCGCAAATTTTGTTTAAACTTCTTTTTCAGAGCCGATTCTATTCTTTTAATAAGATCAAGCTCTAACGGAAAAGCAGTCCTAAGCAATACGCTCACCTGGCCATGATGGCTATATTTCGCGCGCAGGTACTCCGCGACATCTAAAAAAATATCAAAACGTTTTTTTTCAAGAAGGAGTTTGAGAAAACTACACATTTCATCACAGAGGCTACCTTTAATTACCGCGTCAATAATCGCGCATTTTTCAATATAGGATATTTCCGGATTATCTAATAATTGCTTAAAACCCGGATTATCGCGAATCATATTCTTAACAACTATCAGATCCTCTAAGGCCTTATCTGTTCCGTGATTTTCCCGCGCAAAACTGAAAAAAGCTTCAGCATACCTGCTCACAACTACCTTGTTTTTTATCATTGCGCTTTTTCGATCTCTTTAATAAAGTTCTCCACGATCTTGCGATCGCCTTCTTCAGTAAGCCTCTCTTGAATCACGTTTTTAGCAGCTTCCAAAGCAATATCAATAATTCTTTCCTTAAGCTGTTCCTGCGCCTTAGAAACTTCATATTTTACCTGCTTGCGCGCGTCTGTAATAATATCCTGGGCCTCTTCATGGGCTTTTTTACGTATTTGCGCGTTAAGTATTTTAGCCTGTTCAATAGCTTCATTAATTTTTACCTGGGCATGATCAGTAACCAAAGCAAGATTAGACTCATAATCAGTCTTAAGCTTAGTAATTTCAAGCTTAGCATGCTCTATTTCACTAAGCTGGGAGCTAATCTTTTCCTTGCGCTGGTCCAGGAGCCCCAGGATTTTTTTCCAGGCAAATTTCCTTAACAGAAATAACAATAGAAAAAAACTTAAAATCTGCGCGAGAATTTCACTGGCGCAAAGCATCTTTAAAAGTTCCACTAATTATTCTCCTTTAATTACGCGCTAAACTTACTTACCGGCGTACATAAAAGCAAATACCAGAACATAAATAGTAATCGCCTCGATAAAAGCACAGCCAATAATCATAGTGATCATTATCTTATTGGACGCCTCCGGCTGCCTGCCGATTGCTCCCATGGCCGCGGCTACCGCGATACATAAACCAATTGCCGAAGCAAATGCCGCCGCGCCCAAAGCTATGGCTACGCCTAAATTCATTGCTATTTTTACATCCATACTATCCTCCTTTTCTGTTATACAGTTTCTTCTTCATGATTTAAAACCAGAGCAAGATAAATCGTAGTTAACAGGCAAAAAACCACGGCCTGAACAACCGACATTAACAATCCCATCAATACATTAAAAAATAATAACGGCAGCCCCTTAATCCCGAATCCGGAAAGCAGGGCAATCAAAACTTCATCTCCCCAAATATTGCCGCGCAAACGCAAAGATAAACTTATCGGCCGAATCAATTCAGTAAAAATATGCAAAATTAATATAAATAACGGCATAATAATTGTAACAGCTAAAACCCCTCGCGGTTTACCCGCCAAGTGATCCATGTAACCTAAAAAACCCAATTCCCCGATCGCCGTATACTGCACATAAAAAAATACACACAATGCCAAAGCTAAAGTTGTCGACCAACTGGCAGTAGAGGCCTTCATAAATGGGATTAAACCTGAAAGATTCATACAAAGAATATAAATAAATAATGTGCCTATAAAAGGGGTGTATTTTCTGCCCTTTGGCCCGATAATTCCGCAAACAAAATCATCTAAACCTTCAACAATCAACTCGACAGCTACCTGTAGTCGATTACCGGGAATAAAACCTCTCTTTCTGCAGGCAAAAAAAGCTAAAAGCGCTAAAACCAAAACAATAAACAGAGAAAAAATAACATTCTCCCAAAGATAAGCGAATTTTAAAAAACTATTTTCGGGAAACTTAGCCGTAAGGATAGCAAAGATATCCGGTAACTTTGACATTCCAACATTTTCGCTCATTATTTATTCATCCTGGCTATAACTTTTAAAATCTTGATTATTTCGATAATTGCTACCAGAAAACCAAAAGCAACACCGAGTAGCACCACCCAAAAAGATAAGTTAAATTTTTTTTGCAAAAAGATTCCCGCGAAATAGCCTGAAAGCGGCCCGGCAGCCAGCATAAATGGTATAAAAGACACAAAACCTACGGTTTTTACCCCTTTATAAAAATCTTCTCTTTGCACGGGTCTCCGATAAAAAAATGACACCTTATATCCTGAAATTACCTCTTTAAACAATTAAAAAATACCTTGAAAAATTATACTATAATATTGCTTTAGAGACCGTAAAGAATTAATAAATAAAGAACATAAAAAATAGCCTAAAATTATAACTACTATAGTTATAATCACCTTCTTTCTCCGGCTAAAACGAGGATTTAGCCAAATCAATGGCGAAACCAAAGGTCCAACGCAGAACAAAGCAAAAACAAGCGTAGAGGTTTTAAAATACCACTTGTCTTTTGGTTTAGTAATTAACGTAGTCCCGCAATGTTTACATTTAATCGCTTCATCCTGAATTTCTTCAGCGCAATAAGGGCATTTTTTCATCTGAAATTCTCCGTAACCCACATAGAAATCATCTTATAATTCCTGTTTTGGGCGAGCAAGCTCGCCCCTACGCGAATCTCCTACGCGAATATCCTGCGCGAATATCCTATAAATTACCGCGTAGGGGTGGGCTTGCCCACCCTTTTCCATCTAGAACTTAACTTCTGGAACAGTTTTCGCCTTCTCTTCTGCTTTGAAATATTCGGTAGCTACTTTATAACCATACATTCCTGCCACAATATTACCCGGAAACATCCTTACACCAACATTATAATCTTTGACAGCTTCGTTATAGCGCATTCTTTCTACGGAGATACGATTTTCAGTCCCCGACAATTCATCCATAAGTTTTAAAAATGTCTGATCTGCTTTTAAGTTTGGATAATTTTCCGTAACCATAATAAGGCGGCCCAGGGCTTTATCTATTGCCCCCGCTGCCTTAACTTTTTCTTCAACTGTACTGGATTTTGCCCATTGAGAACGAGCATTAGTAACATCTTCTAAAACATTCTTCTCGTACACAGCGTAACCCTTAACTGTATTAACTAAATTTGGTATCAAGTCACTGCGTCTCTGCAATTGATTTTCCACCTGCGCCCATTCAGAAGTAATTGTTTCGTGCTTTGAGACAATACCATTATAAACCCCCGCAAAACCCATAACAATAAAAATTACAACAAGAACTACTACTCCTAACCCTATAAGAAAACCTTTCATTCTTCCTCCTTTTTTTTAGAATCCGCCTCCGGCTCCACCGCCTCCACCGCCTCCACCGCCAAAACCCCCGAAACCACCGCCTCCACCTCCAAAGCCACCGCCCCAAGAGCCGCCATAATAACCGCCGCCATAATATGCTCCCCTTATCAGTATAGATAATATAACGATAATTAAAATAATCACCTTTGCGCTATCGTGCGTAGCCGCTGGAGATCGGTTAACTGGTAAAATTCCTTCAAGATTACCCAGCCTATCCAAGGTAACGTGAGCATCTTTGGCAATAATACTCGCGATAGCGCGCACACCTTGATAAAAACCTTCTCCATACTTAGCTTCTTTAAAATACGGAATTATATAATTTCGGCCAATCTCGCCACACAAACCATCCGGCAGGATTCCTTCCACTCCATATCCGGCCTCAATACGCCAGCGTCTTTCTTTAACCGCTAAGAATACTAAAACACCATTGTCTTTTCCTTTTTTTCCCGGCTTCCAAGTGTCAAAAAGCACTCGCGCGTATTCCTTTTCATCATAAGGAGCGATGGAAGAAATCGTTACTACGGCAATTTCCGTAGTAGTCTTTTGTTCTACTTCTTCAATTAAAGAGCTTATTTCATCGGCATGTCCTTTATCAATAACATTCGCGAAGTCATTAACGAGGCCTGTTGGTTGGGGAACATTTTGGGCGTAACCCAAAAAAGGCAGAACAAGTAAAGCAAGTGTAAGAAATATTTTACGCATATATTTACAACTTATCAACAATATCAGCTACCGACTCTAAATCTCTAACAAAGCTAATAAATAATTGTTCAATTTCTCTTCCGGATAACTTAATCTCTTTATTTTTAGCTGACAATATTTTTTCCCAAACACATATATCAATTTTAAACTCAAGAGCCAATTCCTTTAAAACCTCATGTTTCAAATAAGGCGGCTTTCTCCCTTTTATTCGTAAGGTATTACGTAATATATGCAAGAGAGAAGTAAAAGACGCGAATAATAAACCACGCAATGCCAGTATATTGTTATTCAGCGATAAATATGCCTGCTTTAATTTAAGAAGCTTTGCCTTTAACTCATGTTCACACTGAAACCGTAAATTACGAATATCAATCTGTATATTTTTTAAAATATCCCTGCCATATAACACAAAATAATTCTCCTGCATGTCCAAAAATTCAATCGTAAAAATATCTATAGAATTAGCGATATAATCTTCGGTTAGAAATAAGGTGTTGGACAATTTAAACCCACGCGTCAACTTTGATGATTTTTTTATTACCTCTATATCAGTATTTTTTAATACAACAAGCAGATTTAAATTAGAATACTTATCTACGAAATTCCCGCTTACCGCGCTTCCATAAAGAATTATCGACACCAATTCTTCCTGATAAACATCCTTTAGGCCTTGGGTAAGTTTTTGAAGAATACCTTTATGCTTATCGGACAACTTTAAGTTTTCCATTAATTCCCCATTTTTTTAAAAAGACTGTGCCAAATGATTGCGTTGTTCCCGCCCCCGCTTTCGCGAGGGTAAACTCCGGCAGGAATCCATACGAGTCGCAGAAATTTTTAGATGAAAGAGGGTGGGCAAGCCCACCCCTACGCGGTAATTCATAGGAGATTCGCGTAGGGGCGAGCTTGCTCGCCTAAAGCAGAAATTATAAGATGACCTCTAAAACGAGAAACCATGGATCCCCGATTAAAGCATTCGGGGATGACAAAAGTTTTATACCTGTATCATTCCCGCGAATTTTATTTGACTTACCACAGAACAATGCTTCCGCTGAATTTAAAATCTTTTAATAACGCGATTGCTTCCTCAACTTTTGACTGATCCACCATCAAACCCACCGGTAAATCTATATCTCCGCGGATATTTAGATTCTGAAAAAAATACGTTATATCAGTTTTATTAAATAAAGGCTCAACAAGCGCCTTGTCAGATTCATGATTAATAATCACCAACTGAACATAGTCATTAACATCTGACAAAGACTCCTTGAAAGACTGTTCTTGGGGCTGATCATCTTTTATTTCTGTTGCTTGAATTTCTATTCCTCTGCGCCCGGCTTCTGCCTGCAATAATTCATAAGCGCCCTCTACGTAAGCATCGCTACCCTCAACAAGCATCTGGATAAGCTGGCTATCCGCAAGGGCTTCGTATTGTTTTTTAAACTTCATCGTCTCTTCTGGATTCATTTTCCCCCTTTCCCTGCCTGCCAAATTTTATTATAAACAAATTAAAATAATTATCAAGAATTTTTCTCCTGATTATCGTTTTCAATTCCGTTTTGCTCTTCCTCCAAATTAAACCCCTGGGCGATAAGGTATCCTATTGCCCTCTCAGCTAATTTATAGCGATACACGATATTCCAAAAAGCCTTACTGTGATTAGGTTCAATTAAATGCGCTATCTCATGAATGACTACGTAATCCCGCACCCAATGAGGCATTTTAGCAAGCCGATGGGATAAACGAATCCTTTTGGTTCTATAGTTGCAACTGCCAAATATTTTATCCTGATTAACCGCGTACTCTATAGATTCAATATAAAGAGAGCCATTAAAATAGTCGCTGTTTAACTGTTTAGCGATTACTTTTAAATCATGCGTTTCATCAAGCTCTCGCTTAAGCCTTCTTTTCTGAAACTTCCGGGTAAAACTATCTATAGCCTTATTAAGCTCTGTATCAGAAATGACCTCTGGAACATAAACAAACATTGTATTCTGCTTAATTCTAGCGCTAATGGTTTTGCGCCGCCTATCACTGCGAATAACCTCTATTTTGTATTCAAGTAAATCCATTGCCAATTGATAAAATAAAGTATAATATTATTTTCAATTAATGGCCGTATATAACTGGTGGCGCTGCTGTTTTATCTGATCGCTTTCCAAGTATTCATCATAGGTTGTGCTTACGCGATCAATATAACCCTTAGGCGCGATTTCAATAATACGATTAGCCACGCTCTGAACCAACTGATGGTCATGAGAAGAAAATAAAATTGTTCCGCGAAACTTTTCTAAGCCCCTATTTAAGGATGTAATGGACTCCAGATCCAAATGATTAGTTGGCTCATCCAAAATAAGCACATTAGGCTGTGTAACCATCATACGCGCCAACATACACCGGGCTTTTTCTCCTCCGGATAAAACATTCACCGGCTTAAGCGATTCTTCCCCTGAAAAAAGCATGCGGCCCAAAAAAGCGCGAATAAACTCCTCTTCGGTATTTGCTGAATACTGCCTAAGCCAATCAACAATATTTAAGTCTGACTTAAAAAAAGCAGAGTTATCTCTTGGATAATACGCGCGCTTAGTTGAAAAACCC
>CAKKQB010000035.1 GCA_919901915.1 Omnitrophica bacterium GWA2_41_15 | reverse complement strand
CGTCTTTCCTCCCGCGTCAAATCAAACATAATTTAATTAATTAGTTAATTAATTAGGGACAGACACTATTTATCTTTACAATTAATTAGGGACAGACACTATTTATCTTTACAGGTCTCCCTCTCTTCGGAAACATTAATTTCATTCCTAAATTTTTTTCTAATTGAGCTACGCAATTAGCATTTTTAATATCTACAGAAGGTTTGCCCGCCAAAGTATTCTTTCTAAGTGTGTCTATTAATTCTTTATCCTCAAAACTGCTTAGATACTCTACCCAATTTTTGATTTCTATGAATTGTGAAATATCCCCTAAGGACAAACCACTGATTTTGCCTTCAACATGGGTGCGTGCGCTTGACCATTTCCAATCCCAAGGCTTCTTCACTAAACCAGCTCTTGCAGGATTATTCTCTACATAACGAACTGCGGCGTAAATATATTTCTCATCTAAAATACTAGAAAAAAATCTACCTTGCCAGAGATGGCCATTAACATTATTTTTTTTATTTAAATATTGCGCATATAACATATGGGTTATTTTAAAAGTATTCGCCAAAGAATCTTTATTAGCTGGGATACAAATAAAATGAACATGGTTTGGCATTAGACAGAATGATAATATAGACAATGCATACTCCTTACTATATTTTTTTAATAATCGAAGGTACCATTTATAATCCATTTCTGTGTTAAATACTGTTTGCCGATAGTTACCACGCTGGGTAACATGATATGGATAATCGGGTAAAACTAAACGTGCTCTTCTAGACATTTTCTAAAAATAAAAGGGCAATTGGAAAATAAAATTGGTGTCTGTCCCTAATTACGTCCTAATTACCCCTAATTACCTAATTACTAATTAATAAACATAATTTGCCCCCCGCTTATAATAGACGTAGAAAGAGACAAAATCTCACAGGAATTTTTACACAACGATATTGATGAGCTTTTTGGGGATAAGAATGAGTTTCTTGACGGGTTTATTCTGAAGCCATGGTTTTAACTTATCATCGCTAAGCGCTATTTCTTTAAGCTTATCTTCTTCTATATCCGCGGAAACTTCAATTTTTGAGCGCACTTTTCCGTTTACCTGAATAATAATAGTAATATTTTCTTCAACCAGCAAATTCGGATCTGACGGAGGCCAATCAGCTTTAACAATGCTCTCCTTATTCCCTAAAATCTGCCACAACTCTTCTGAAAAATGCGGCGTGATAGGGCTGATAAGGATTATAAGTTTAGAAAAAACCTCTCTGTCCGCGCCAAAAAGATAAATGGCATTAGTCAATTCCATAAGGCTGGCAATCGCTGTATTGAATTTAAACTCCTCAAAATCTTCGGTAACCTTTTTGATAGTTTTATGTAAAATTTTGACTAGCGCGGGGCTTGCCTTTTCCTTAAGATTATCCTGTATGCGCCAGACGCGGTTTAAGAACTTAAACGCGCCTTCTATACCGCGGTCATCCCACTCCAATTCCGTTTCCGGAGGCGCGGCAAAAAGAATAAATAACCTTAATGTATCCGCTCCATATTTTTTAATAATAGAATCCGGATCAACGATATTCCCGCGCGACTTAGACATTACCTCCCCATCTTTTAAAACCATTCCCTGCGTTAATAAGCGCGTAAATGGCTCATTGGATTCTATCATTCCCATATCTTTAAAAAATTTGGTAAAAAAACGGGAGTACAACAAATGTAAAATCGCATGTTCTATCCCGCCAATATACTGATCCACGGGCATCCAATATTTAACCGCTTCTGCCTCAAACGGGCCTTTTTCAAATTTAGGCGAACAGAACCTTAAAAAATACCAAGACGAATCAAAAAAAGTAGCCATAGTATCGGTTTCCCGCAGACTTTGCGCGTCACATTTAGGGCACCTTGCCTGCGTAAACTCCTTAACCTTTGCTAACGGACTCCCGCCTTTACCAGTAAACGGCGCTTCCTTTGGCAATTCTACCGGCAAATCCTCGCAAGGAACAGGAACAATCCCGCATTTTTCACAATATATAATCGGTATGGGCGTCCCCCAGTAGCGTTGCCGCGAAATCAACCAATCGCGCAGCCTCCAGTGTGTCTGAATTTTGCCAATACCCGAATTCTGCATCCATTGGCTAATTTTGAGTTTTGCTTCCTGATTTGGCAATCCATCAAATTGCGCGGAATTAACCTGAATTCCATCTCCTTCATAAGCCGAGGTTAATTCTTCTGTTCTCTGTTCTCCGCTCTCTGTTCTCTGAATTACAATTTTCATCGCTAAGCCGTGTTCTCTCGCAAATAAAAAATCCCTCTGATCATGCGTAGGAACCGCCATAATCGCGCCGGTTCCATACTCCATTAATACATAAGGCGCCACCCAAATAGGTATTTCTTCATTATTTACCGGATTAAACGCATAAGCGCCGGTAAAGACGCCTTCTTTTTTTACGTCTTCTTTTAGGCGCGCAATCTTATTTTCCTTGCTTACTTTCTCAATGAATTTTAAAACCTCTCTCTCTTGAGGCCTTTCTTTAATTATCTCTTTGATTAAAGGATGTTCCGGCGATAGAACAATATAAGTCGCGCCAAAAATTGTGTCCGGCCGCGTAGTAAAAACAGGGATGATTTTTTGGCTTTGGCCAGAGGAGGCCAAACCACTGCCTGCTGGCTTGTGGCTTTGGCTATCGGAAGCCAAACCACTGCCCGCTGGCTGGGTGCTATCTTTTAACCGAAAATATATTTCTAAGCCTTCGCTTTTTCCGATCCAATTGGCTTGCATAGCCAGAACTCTCTGCGGCCAATCTTTAAGCCAGGTTAAATCTTCCAAAAGCCGTTCTTTATATTCGGTAATTTTTAAAAACCACTGCTCCAAATCCTTTAATTCTACATTTGTATGGCACCTCCAACAAGCGCCGTCTATAACTTCTTCATTTGCTAAAGTTGTCTCACAGCTTGCGCACCAGTTAACGCTGGATGCTTTTTTATAAACAAGGCCTTTTTCATACATCCTTAAAAATATCCACTGATTCCATTTATAATAATCGCTGTTACAAGTAGAAACTTCTCTATCCCAGTCGTAAGAAAACCCCATTTTTTTTAATTCTATCTTCATCCAATCAATACACTTGGAAGTCCAGACATCAGGTTTAGTTTTATTTTTTATAGCCGCGTTCTCTGCCGGCTGGCCAAAAGCGTCAAAGCCCATGGGATGCAAAACATTGTAACCATCTAACATTTTAAAGCGCGCTGCCGCATCGCCAATAGTATAATTACGCACATGGCCGATGTGAATCTTTCCGGATGGATATGGAAACATCTCCAAAAGATAATACTTTTTCTTCTTTAGGTCAGGCCTCGCGCTAAAAATTTTGCTTTCCTGCCAAAACTTCTGCCACTTTTCTTCTATTTCATTAAATGAATAATCCATATCTAATCTTTTCTTAATTTCCTTACAGTATTTAAATTTATTATATCGTCGTTTTCAGTAGTCTTTGGCGTTTCTAAAACAAAAGGAATATCTCTTAATTTCGGATGATTAATAATCCGGCTCATCCCCTCTAAACCAATACTCCCCTTTCCAATATGATCGTGCCTGTCATGATGAGAACCTAATGGGCCTCTGGCATCATTTAGATGAATAAGTTTTATCAGGCCCAAGCCCACTGCTTTATCTATCTCATCTAGAAGTCCCTCTAACCCTTCCTGTGTCGCGATATCATAGCCTGCCAGATACGCATGCGCCGTATCAAGGCAAAGGCCGACTCGCTCCTTTCGTTCTATATCCTTAATGATTTCCTTATGGTGAGCAAATTTATACCCTAACCAAGAACCTGAACCAGAGGTATTTTCTAATAATATGTCTACCTTGGCTGATTTTGTTTTTTCTAAAATTTTATTTAAAGCTCCTGTTAATCTTTTTATGCCCGCGTCTTCCGAGGTTTCTTTGTGACTGCCCATATGTGTAACAATATAATCCGCGTTTAAAGCAACTGCCTCTAAAATATCTTCAATATATGCCTCAATAGACACCTCGTATAACCTTGGATTCGGCGAAGCAAGGTTTAGGCAATAAGGGATGTGTATAAAAATTGGCTTTATTCCAAAAGCTTCCTGCTTTGCCTTAAATTTCTCAATATCTTGCGGAGATAAAAAATCATTATGGCGCCATTTCTGCGGACTGCGTGAAAAAATCTGCATAGTATTACAACCCAGATTTGCCGCGCGACCAGGCGCCTCATAAATCTTGCCTTCAGAAGAAACATGAACTCCTAAAATCATAATAAATTATACTGCACTTATAATTTAGCGTCAAGACTTAAACCAAAAAAGCTTTTTCTAAAAAAACGGCAACCTATTTTTAAGTTGCCGTTTTTTGCCGCATAACTAACCTTATATTTTTGTTGCCTGCTTCCGCTAAATCCCGAAAGATTTTTTCAATTTGGTGGAGCTGGAGGGATTTGAACCCTCGACCTATTGCATGCCATGCAAGCGCTCTCCCAGCTGAGCTACAGCCCCATTATTCTACTTAAATACTGCCTACCGCGGGCAGAGACAATCGACCAATTTCTTTACAATAATTGTTGACTATTCTTATTTTAAACTATAAAATAGATGGCGTCAACTTAAATATTGCCGAGGTGTCGGAATGGCAGACGAACCGGTCTCAAAAACCGGCGTCCGTAAGGGCATGAGGGTTCGACTCCCTCCCTCGGCACTAATTAACTTTATCACTCCTTCGTTTTAATTCTTAAATCCGCGCTATTCGCGTTTTTCTTAAGATAGGGCTTTATTGCTTTATATATCCGCTGCGCGATCAGTTTGTAACCACTGGCATTAGGATGCAGAAAATCACTTTTCATGATAGGATTAGTAAGCACCCTATTTAATACAGCGGGAATAAATATTGCTTGTTTTTCGTGAGCGATTTTACTAAATATCGACCGATACTCTCCAAAGAACATCCCCGCGCTAATATCCACCAAAGCCACCATTGCCTTTCTTTGCTGACATAAATCAATCATTTTCTCAATGTTTTTAATTGTTTCTTCTTTAGGAATTCTTTTTATAAAATCATTCCCGCAAAATTCAATGATCACCAAAAGCGGTTCTTTATTTAATACGTCGGTTTCAATGCGAATGAGCCCTATGGTTGAAGTATCAGAGCTCATCCCGGCATTAATTACCGGAATATTTACCCCGCGCCTTCTAAAAAAAGGTGGAACTAAAGAAGAAGGCGCGGGGTTTACCATTTTAGATAATTCCGCGGGATAATCCTCTCCCTGCTCCGCGCCATATCCAAAAGTAATACTATCCCCGAAACAGATAATATTTTTCCCTTTTGAATCTGTATTTTTAATCTCGCGTTTAGCGCAATTTGTCAACAATAAGACAATGGAACAATAAAACAATAAAACTAATAATTTATATTTTCTCATAATGCAATCTCAATTGCCCGCAGGCAGCTTCAATATCCTGTCCGCGCGGTTTTCTTAAAGTAACCTTAACGCCAGCTTTTAGGAGATACTCCGCGAACGCTGAAATCTCCAATTTATTCGGCGGCTCAATATTAAGTTCCTTAACGGGGTTTGCCGATATAAGATTAATCTTAACCAGCCTTAGCCCTTTTAATATTTTGGTTAATTTTTGCGCGTCTTCTATGCTAGAATTTATATTTTTAATTAACACGTATTCAAATGTAATCTGGCGGTTTGTCTTTTCGATATATTCACGGCAGGCAGCGATTAAATCCCCCAAAGGATACCTCTTGTTTATAGGCACAAGCCTTGACCGAGTCTTATCGTCCGCGGCATGCAGCGATACAGATAGCTCTATCTGTAGAGCTTCTTTAGATAATTTATTAATCGCTGGAATAATGCCGCAAGTTGAAATAGTAATCCGCCGCGCGCCAATATTAAAACTCCAATCGGAATTTATGATTCTTATAGCTTTTAAAACATTCTCATAATTATCCAAGGGTTCTCCTGTCCCCATAAAAACCAAATGAGTTAATTTCTTGCTGCTTGAATTACTTTTTAAACAAAGCGCCTCCTGTAATATCTCCGATACGCTTAAGTTTCTCTTAAACCCCAATAAACCGCTGGCGCAAAAAAAACAAGAAAATTTACAGCCAACCTGCGTAGAAATACAACCGGTAACTCTGTCTTTGGCGGGAATAAGCACTCCCTCAACAAGGTGATGATCGTTTAATTCAAAGAGTAATTTTTTTACTCCATCTTCTGAATTCAGGATTTCTATTGGTTTTAAATCAAGAATACAGAAATTTTCTTTTAACCTATCCCTAAGATTTCCCGGCAGATTACTCATAGCCTCAAAGCATGAGGATTGTTTCTTGTAAATCCAACTAAAAATCTGCTGACCGTAAAATTTAGGATGCTCCCAATCAATCAAAAGTTGCTTCAACTCATCTAATGTAAATTCTAAAATATTTTTCATTTATTGAAGGCTTGATGTATTTTGTTTCTTGTATAACCCGATTAGCTCAGCCCTACCCAAGATATGGCCTTCCATCGCCTTTTCCAAAGCGCCTTTACTAATGCCTTCTTTTAAATTAAGCGCTATATCCAAAGCGTATATTTTAAAGAAATAGCGATGAGTCCCAGAAGGCGGACAGGGACCGCCATAATTAATCCTGCCAAAATTATTTTTGCCTTGTTTTCCGGGAATACTGTTCTTTTCTAAAGTTAGGCGATTAATAGCCGGCGGGATATCATAAACCACCCAATGAACCCACGTCCCCATCGGGGCATCCGGATCATCCATAATCAATGCCAGGCTTTTTGTTCCTTCAGGGATGCCTTCAATAACAAGGGTTGGGCTTATATCAAGCCCTTCACAGGTAAATTTACTAGGGATAAACCCATTATGCTTAAATTCAGGACTGGTTAAATTCATTCCTCCTCCTTCCGCTCGCCTCACGGCGAAGCCGTGGGCTATCGCGCCCAAAATTAAAAATGTAACTATCGCTAAAAAAATAATCTTTTTATTCATTTCGCCCCCAGCATAATCACAACGTTAAACCCGTTAAACTATTAAAATCTCTCCCAATGAATTATTTCTTTTAAAGATTTTTTATCCGTTATCCTAAAGGCATCTTTTGCCTTTGGATAACCTAGGGCAATTAGGCTAACTAATTTAAATCTTTCATCTGCGTTTAATAATTTCGCGACATCAGCGCAATACGGTTTTTTATCTCCTGCCACCCAGCAAGAACCTATGTCAAACGCGGTTGCCGCAAGTAGAATATTCTCTGTGGCAGCGCAGCCGTCTTCCAGATAATATTTTGTATCGTTTGAAAATACAGCAATACAAGCCTTGGCTTGAGCGATAAATCTTCCGTTCTCTGCCAACTCGGCTAATTTCTTTAAAATTGCCTGTTCAGTTATTATAACGAATTCCCATGGCTGAACATTCCTTGCTGTGGCCGCGAACCTTCCCGTATCTACTATTTTTTCCAAAATATCTTTAGGTACAGGTTTATCAAGATATTCCCGAATACTGCGCCGCGTTTTTATAATTTTAATAATATTCATATTAGCCGCCATTAGTGAAAAGTGACTGTCACGCTCTTTGTGACTGTCACCTTTCACTTTTATTTTCTGATCAGCTCTGCCTTATCAATATAAATTGTGCCTTTTGCTTCAGCTAAAGGTTCAAATTGAAAACTCTTTAATGGAAATGTCAAGAGAGCGTCTTTTTCAGCATTCTGCGGTTGCCAATCACCGCGAACAAAAAAATCGCTAAAATTACAGATTATTTGTTTCCATCCTCTAAAATTATCCTCGATAAAATAACGCCACATCTCCCGTCCTTTATCCTTAATGTCAACGGCTATCCTTGCCTTAGAATCACTGCCATAGACGTAAAAAGACAATGCCTTATAATCTGCCCATTTTATATCTTCGGGCTTAACTTGCCAAAACGCGTTTTTAGCATCGGTGCCAGACCCTCTTGCAATCCACATATACCCTCCCGGCACAGCATCAAAGGTTATTTTAAGCGCCTTTGCCCCTGAATATTTAATACCGCTAACTGTAGTTACTTCTACTGATGAGCCCGCGCCTGAGCCATAGTCAACAGTGCCTTCTGGAGCGCCGGAAACCACAATCTCAAAATCATCAATTAATAAATTGTTCTCTTGCGCGAAACAAAAAACAACAGCTGACAAAATAAACGCTAGAATAAATACTAAAACAAAATACCTCGCTTTTCTCGTTTAAACCTCCTTATAAAATAAACACCCGTCACCATATCAGGCTTTTGCCTGACAGAAAAAAACCTGATAAGTCGCGACAACTTCCTTGAATTTTTCTAAATAAGCCTTCTCTATTTCCTTTAACAATCCGCGGCTAAAATACATTTTTCTTTCTAAACCACCTCCTCCTGTCCCTGTATATTTTATTTTATCCAATAAATCTTTAACGTCAACAAAACTCTTTTTAAACTTTACCTCTCTTAACTTAACCGCTTTAAAATCCCTAGAAAGAATTTGTTTTATTTTTTCCTTAGGCATGAATTCATCTACGGCAATAGAATTGCCGTCTAAAACAGATTCTAGGCTTAAATTCAATTCTATAAATGTCCGCGGACCAAACGTAGAAAAGAAAATTTCGCCATTTTTCTTTAATATTGACTTGCATCTTAGCAGTGTCTTCTCCAAAGCCCTAAACCACTGAAAACAGGCATTAGAGGTGATTAAATCAAAATCACTGCCTAAAATCAAATCCTCCGCGTCTCCTACGACAAATTCAATGCCTCTGCCTTGCAATTTTTCCTTCGCCACATCAATCATTTTATCAGATATATCTACTGCCTTGATCGAGGAAGCTTTAAATTTATTACGCAAAAGAAGCGTATAATTACCTGTGCCGCAGCCAAGCTCTAAAATCTTTAAAAAATCTTTTTTTTTAATCTGCCCTGCCAGTTCTAAACCTATTTTTTCCTGCATATCAGCATGCTGATCATAGAGACAGGCAGACCTTGAGAAATTTCTAATTAATCTTGCTTTATCCATAAGACCAAGCGCCATCCCTATTTAAAGATATTCAAATTTCCGGCTTAAGAACGGTATATGGCCGCTATCAGGCAAACCGATAAACTCAACTTGCGGTAATTCAGATTTTATTTCCACGGCCTCCCTAAAAGGCGCCACTATATCGTCCTTGCCATGAATAATTGTTAATTTTTTAAATGTTTTTAATGCCCCCATCTGAAGCTCAGCGCCAGAAAGGTACTCTAAACCACGAAGCAATTCCGGTAAAGTCATCGCATCTAAATAATCCTTTAAGAGTTCTTCTTTAAACCAGCTTACTCCTATTTTATCTTTATCAGAGAAACAATTCAAATAAAATTTATAAAGATATGCTTTTTTATTTTTTTTTAACTTAATGGCTATCTCTTCCAAAAGCACGGGGTTATACTTCTTTCTTATACTTACCAAAATTAGCTTATTTATCCTCTCAGGATTATCTTTAAAAAACTCGCCTGCCAAAAATCCTCCCAATGAATAACCAAATATAGAAACTTTATTTAAACAATTTCTCTCTAGTTCTTCCCGTAATTTTTTTTTAAAATCTAAAAGGTTGAACTTAACAGGCAGCAGATAATTGTAATTTAAATCTAAACTAGAAAAAATTCTATAGTCAGTCGCCCACCCAGGAATTAAAACAAGAGCGTCCTTAAACCCTCTATAGATATATTTAAACCGGCTGTTACCCATAAAACTTTTAGATACCCCTTCGGACCGTTGCGAAATACCCTTTTTCGTCATCCTGAGCGAAGCGAAGGATCTCTATCATCGTCAAGATTCTTCGACCTTCGGCCTCAGAATGACGCAAGGTTTGGCATTTTGCAACAGTCCCCCCTTGTCCACCTCACGAGACTAGTAGGATTGTAACTCAATCTCCATAGATGGATACAAGCTCATCCCGCGTCGCGGATAGATAAAATAGCTCTAATGTTTGCGAGTTCATCAACGAGGTTAGATAAAATTTCTTTTTCGTGATTAACTATTAATGAGAATCTTAGCAGTGCCTGGCCTTGGGGCACTGTCGGAGGCCTTATTGGTAATACCCAAAATCCTTTTTTTTGCATGCCTTGAGCAAATTCTACTGTCTTTAAATTATCTCCAATAACTATGGGAACTATCTGCGACGCGCCTAAGGGTTTAAAACCATTTTTTTGCAAAACCCCGCGAAAAAAACAACTCAAGTCCAAAAGCTTAATCCTGCGCCAAGGCTCTTTTTCAATTAATTGTATAGACATTAAATTGCCGGCTATCACTGCCGCGGGTAACGCTGTTGAATATATAAAACTGCGGCAAGAATTTATCAGATAACGCGCTACTTTCTTGGAACAAGCCAAATACGCGCCAAAACCGCCTAATGCCTTACTAAACGTACCCATAATCAAATCTACCTTATCCGTAACCCCTTCCTCTTTGACTAAACCGCTGCCGTCCACGCCAAATACACCTGTAGCATGAGCCTCATCTACCATGAATTTAAAATCATATTTTTCTTTTAATCTCGCAATATCCTTTAGGGGCGACTTATCTCCATCCATACTAAATATTGATTCGGTAATCACTAATGCTTCTCTAAATTTCTTTCTTTCTTTTTTTAAAAGTAGCTCTAAATGCTCTGTGTCAGAATGCCGGAAACGAAAAAAACGCGCTCCGGATAAAAGTATACCGTCAACAATACTAGCATGATTCAGACGGTCAGAGAAAATACAATCTGCCTTTGAGCATAAAGAACTTACTATACCTATATTTGCCTGATAGCCTGAATTAAAAACTAAAGCTGCTTCTTTATGCTTAAACTTAGCAGTCCTGTCTTCTAACAAATGGTGTAACTTTAAATCTCCGCTCATTAGGCGAGAAGCGCCAGCTCCATAGCCAAACTCATCGATCGCTTTTTTAGCAGCCTCCTTAACTTTTGGATGGCTTGATAACCCAAGATAATCGTTGGAGGAAAAATCAATATATTTTTTTGAACCAATGCGTACTTTAGCGTTTTCACGCCAGGATACAGGATTTAAATTTCTTAAACAACCGGCCCTTTCTCTGTCAGCTAAAAACTCATCTATTCCTGCCATAACCTCTTTACCTCATTAGTCAACACTTGATCTTCCTCAACACTTCTTCCTTCTATAGTCAGATATCCCCCGATAAGCATGCCATTTGCTCCTGCCAAAAAAGCAAGCGCCTGAAAATCCTTTAGGACAGACTCTCTGCCAGCGGCTATTTTAATAGTTTTATCCTTTAAGATAATCCGAAACAAGGCGATTGTCCTTATAACCTCACCGCAAGAAATTACTTTTTTACCCTCTAAAGGAGTGCCTTTTATCGGCACTAATATATTAATTGGTACTGAATCCACATCCAGTTCTTTTAAAATAAACGCCATCTCGATCCTGTCCTTCAACATCTCTCCCATTCCAATAATCCCGCCGCTGCAAACCTCTAAGCCAGCGCTTTTAGCGGCCTTAACTGTCTCTAACCTTTCTTTGAAAGTATGCGTGCGGACAATCTTTGGAAAATAATCTGGTGATGTTTCAATATTATGATGATACCGGCTAAGGCCCGCTTTTTTTAACAACAAAAATCCATCAGTGTTTATGCTTCCTAAAGAAGCGCACACCTTAATCCCGACTTTACGGGTTATTTCTCCAACGGCATCAGCAATGATATTTATTTCTTCATCCCTAAGAGAATCTCCGCTTGTAACAATACCAAATCTCTCCGCGCCAATATCAAGCGCCCTTCTGGCAGCCAAAATCATCTGCTCCTTGCTTACCAGCGGATATACTGGTATGCCTGTTTGATAACGGCCAGATTGCGCGCAAAACTTACAATCCTCAGTACAAAGACCTGATTTCGCGTTCATTATGCTACAGAGCTCTATCTTCGCGTCAACAAAATCTTTGCGTGCCTTATCAGCAATTAAAATCAACTCCGGAAGGCTTAAATTTAAAAGGGAACTAACCTCAATTCTATCCATATCAACTCCGTTATGGGGTTATCGCGAAATAGCAAATTTTCGTTATTTCGTAAATAATGTGGGGCATTTGTTATAACACATTGATGTTTCAACAGATGCGTCAAAGTAACTTGGAGTCAAGGAACTAACGCGTCTTAATAATTCCGGATAACACTATTTGTCGCGTATGGGTCCCTTTTTGGGCGAGCAAGCTCGCCCCTACGGGTCGTCATTACGAATCGTCGCGTAGGGGCGGGCTTGCCCGCCCTTTGTTGGTTATTAAACCCAAGACTATGTCCACAATAAATACGAAAGAACCCAAATTTTCATTTTTTGTAGGGGCTTGATTCATCAAGCCCGTTATCTCTTGCGGGTTCGATAAATCGAACCCCTTACAATCAATTTCGCGACAACCCCTTAAAATAGATCGATAATAACTATTGTAAACTATTTTATTATATTTAGTTGACAATTTCAAGAGATTTTTACAAAAAATTCGGTTCATTCGTAAATAATGGGCCTGTTGCGAAATACAATAAAAATATAAATTCTACCGATAAATTTTGATT
>CAKKQB010000034.1 GCA_919901915.1 Omnitrophica bacterium GWA2_41_15 | reverse complement strand
GCTTCCATCAAAACTTTCAGCACCCAAAAAACACGCATCCGTTGTATTAAATTACACTTCACATTTTTAAGAAGAAGCTCGATACTGCCGCTATTTTCCAGCCATTGGCTAATCTCATCCCTATTGTTCTTATACGCGAAAACTATCTTACAAAATGCATCATAAGCATCCTGCCTTCCTAATAAAGTTCCTTTGATCAAAGCTTCAATAAATTGTTGATTTATTTTTACAAGCACCTCTACTTGCGCGGAACTTGTTGTAACAGTTTTCTTATTACTGTCAAGAAGTTTTTGAGCGAGTTTACGAATATTAGGATTAAGGGAATTGGAGCTTAATTTTTTCAACGTTCTTTTTGCGGCGTCGCGTAAATAAAAACTTCTACTTCGCATAATCTTACCTACTTGCTCAACATCCTTTAAACTCTTCACTCCAACAATATCAGCAGGTAAATTATCAAAAAGTCCTGCCTCAAGAATAAGACGATAAACAACACGCATGTGAGGGCCAACAGGATCATCGACAGTATTCATAGCAATGACTATTAAATAGTTGTAACTATCAGAATATTTTTTAAGGTACCCAAATTCTCTAAGATCATTAATAAGCCTAGTATAGTAACCGTATTTTGAGAAAAAGGGAATCATTTCATCAATAGATGCTCGCATATATTTTGCCATTGCCTCAATATTATATTTAGGATTTAAAAGATAGAGATTAATTCTTTGGTTAGAACATCCACTTACATCAATTCCAAATCGTTCCAATAAAAACCATGTCTTATCAAAAAATTCCAACTCCGCCGCCGAAGAAGCAGTACTAACTGAGCACTTAATTGAACTGGAGGTCCAAATAAAACCTTTGGCTAATGCCTCATAAGCCTCATTTATGCGCTGCATTGCTTTGGTAGCTAAAAAATCAGGATTAATATCCGGAAACCATTTTTTTGCCATATTGCGGTAGGCTAATTTAATTGTGGCTAAGGAAGCATCTTCCTCCACACCTAATCTTTGATAAAAAGAATCACTCCAAGGGTCTCCTTCTTTAATTGTTCCTATTAACTGAGTATCTAACTGGCTATCTTGGCCTCTTGCATATCCTTCCTCTACTATCCGAATATCAGGAGTAGTATCAACCCATAATAGCCATTCATCAACCCTTCCCATCAAACCGGGATCTTTACTTCCTATTTTTACTTTCAATCCTAAAGCCTGATAAATCTCTTTTATGTAATCCTCAAGCGTCTTTATTTCCTCAAAATGCTGATAACCAGTTTCATTAAACCGCGCTGCCTCCTGGCAAAGAGTTTCCATCCAAGAAGATACATTTAAGGAAATTTTTAAAACCTCGTCAATCCTTTTTTTCTGGGATAGCTTAAAGGCAAATTTTACTAATTCATCTATCAGATGCCACTTAAACTGCAAACACCTTCTTGCTCTTAAAAATTCCGCATTGTCTTCGCCACGCGGCCCTTCTCCATAATAGCTCGGCCTCTCCCAACCTGAATCGAATGGCTGTAACTTTCTATAAAATTGACTCTCATCGCCATATTGAGCCGTATCTTCAAAAACCTCGTTCCCCTTCCATAAGGCCTCAAGCCGCATCTCCTGGAAACAGATTATCTTATAGAGAAAAAGAGCAAAATCTATATCTTCCAACCATAAAAAATATTTATTCCTGGCAAATTCTTGCGAGAAATTGTAGTTATTTAAGAAAATTTTTATTCCCTCTTTATCTTTTAACGTATTGCCTAAAAACTGCCCTACCTTCTTTAGGATTTCATCTTTATCAAACTCAAATACATCCGCTGAGTACCCATCAGAATACCGTCCGAATTGCTCCTCATGGGTAAATTCCTTTTCCGCTTCAGCATACAAGCCCTCTTTTTCTTTATCAACTTTACTCCATAAGAAAATAGCCGCAAATAATTCCTGCGCTAACTCATCAGGTAACCTTTCGCCTAATTTTTCCCTCATTTGCCTAAAGAAATGCCACAAACTATCCAGCTTCTCTCTAATCACCGCTATCTCTACAGATTTACCATATGGAAGCGCTAAAGGAGAAGGTTTTATGTCTTCTCCTATCTTCTTTTTTAAACCCTCAAATAAAAATTCCACCAAATCCTTTTCTTTGCCCAAAAACCTCAATTCTACTGAGTTAAGTAAGATACAGGCATCCTTGTGGCTTACCTTTAAAATAAGCTTCTCAACAGGCAAATCCCCTAAATCACAAAACCTGCTACAAAAAACAGTTAAAAAGTTTTCTCCTTTATGAAAGAATTTTACATACTCTATATCAGCAATAATTAAGAACTCTCCTTCGTCTTCATCATACACAATCAACTGCTTACGCCAATCAGGCGTAAGCGGAAAATCCAAATGAGGATATTTTTTATTAACAAAAATGCCTTTTCTATTTTTATTTTCTTCCCATCTTTCCCCTAAAACTTCAAGGCTATTAGCGGAAAAACTTTCTCTAGTTATTTGGCCATTCTTTACTCCGCAGATAAAATCTTTGATCCCTTTATCTTGCTCAGTAAGTAAAATATCCCAACCGGACAAACCAGTAATAATTGCCGAACAGGAAACTGCCTTAACCCTATCCCGATCTACTCTATTTAAAGATGAACTGGAATGGTTTTTACTGAAAGAAATCTTAATCGTCTCCCAACCTTTAAATTTTTTATCTTCTTGGCCTATAACATAAGCATTGCCATCTATTACAATACTTAGTTTGTTTTGTAATAAAGCTATTACAAGCTCCTCTTTTTGAGATAACCATAATCTTCCATCGCTTAAAAGCGCATAAAAACAATCCAAGATATCCCTTGCAGGAATAGACACCATCATTGGCTTATCAGCGCCAACCCCAATAATTGTTAATACAGTTCCTTCATCTCCCATCATGCAACCAGCTTTTTTTAAATACTCGTAATCAGGATGCTCAAAGTCACTTGGACTTATACATATTGTTCCTGTTTTATCTTCATATTGCAGTATTACATTAGGCAAGATTTCCTTATTATTCTGAAAATGAGGAATGCCCAGTATTTTTGCCTGAGTTTTCTCGAAATATTCATATGGCGCCTTAAAACACTTATAACTATAAGACTCCCCAATTGAAACTGGCAAGGACTCATCAATTCCCATTTTCCCAAACCAAAGATCCTCTAAGGTAAGCAGATAAAATCTTTCCTCATCATGACATGTTTTCGTCCACATTTGATAACGCAAGACTTCATCTAAAACATCATCGCTTATATCAAAACCCAACTTCTCTAACAAAAGTTTTTTAATTAATTCCCTGCCTTCTTGAGTTAATTGGTAAAATTGCCCATTGCAATAAACTATGCCTGCCTGAGCAAGTCTCGGATTTTCTCCTACCCTCGAACAAGGCTTAAGCTCAAAAAAACTTTCCTTTTTCTCAAGATTACAAAATGCCATATCTATTACGACAAAAAGTTGTCTAATTTTCTCGTCCGTAAATCCTTGATTATTTAAAAAGGTCACAACTGACATATTTTGGGCAGAATAGACTTCTTTATTAAAATATACAACCTCTAAAAATGCTTTAGCTTTAATCACCTCCATTACTTCACCATAACAAATAAGATAAAATATATCTGAAGAACTATACTCTACACCTAAAAGCTGAATAGAAAATTCAGGAACAACTTCGTTAGCCCAAAGCTCCAAAGTAGGAAGATAAAATGAGATGGATTGATGTATTTGTTTGCCGATTAAAGTACCTTTTTCAATCCAACGACTACAAGGCCTCTTCCATAGATCATATATACCCTTAGGAATACAAAGCTCTATTTCTCTGGGAATATTTAATGCATCAGCAAGCGAATCATTTCCAGGCATAGAAGACGTAGGGAGAAAACCGTAACTCTCTATAAATACATCCGGTCCCAACCACTTAAACCGCGCCGATCCACGATTAGTTTCTGTTTGCGTAGCAGCTCCGTAGATATCCATTAGCCTAGTAAATATATAATTAGATAATATGCCCTCATTTCTTAACTTTAACAATAGCGAATGCAGAAAATCCCCGCCTATCCTAAAAAAGATTATAATAAGAAATAAAGAAATTATTTTAATCCTTCTCTCATCTTGAGGCCATATAGAATGAGAAGTAAAAAATTCCTCTAACAAATTAGAGGCAAAAATATCCTCTAATGAGCCATAGGTTATTCGGCAATCAATAAGCCAGTCTAAAATTTTAGTTAGAATTTCGCTGTATAACAGCGCGACATTGTCATTAGTAGAATCTATTGATGAGGAGGTTCTTAAGTTCCCTAATGGAGCATTTAGCCCTCTCCATCTCATCAATAAAGTTACCGAAAGAACACGCCTTCTTTTCACCCCATTAATAAATAAGCACTCCCCACTTGAATCTAAATATGTGCATTCAGGAAAAGATTTATTTACCGATTTAGCTAATCTATCCCCAATCGTCTCCAAGTGATAGTATAAACGCAAATTTCTATTCTCGCGCTCAGCATACTCTACTACTTCTGCCATTAACATTTTAGCAATTCCCCTGTTTTGAAATTCCGGTTCCACAACAACCCTTATAGAATCATAATCATTACTTCCTGCTTTTACCATTAAATACCCAACTAATTGATTTTCAATATA
>CAKKQB010000033.1:17276-31744 GCA_919901915.1 Omnitrophica bacterium GWA2_41_15 | reverse complement strand
TTCATACACCACCATAATTAATGATACCATAAAAAATACGGTTTGTCAATGAGATGGCTAAAAATATTTTAAACTTTCATACACCACCATAATTAATGATACCATAAAAAATACGGTTTGTCAATGAGATTGGACATTTATTAACGAACCACATAAGGGTTACCATCCCATGTAAATTTATGCAATCCCGCATTTTTAGCGGCCCCGAAAGCTTGGTTAAAGGTTTTACCAGAAGAATCAGTTCGGACCTTTTTCTGACCAGCAGATCCAGAAGGTTTAGTCTGAGATGCTTTACCAGGAGAGCCAGATTGGACATTTTTCTTGGATTCTTCGATTAGTCTACCTTCGTAGCTCTTGCTACTTATTTGTTCTCTTGGTGGCGTTGCGTAAGGACCTGTTGCTGGCACCTCATACTCCCTTATTATTTCTTTTACAATACTACATGTTACATTTCTATCTGCGGCATAGCTCTTACGATCGGTGCCTTTAGCCTCTGTTTTGCCTAAGGGTATTATACTAATCCGGCTTGGATCCACACCAAGCTTCACCAATTCATCTCTCACCGCTTCCGCGCGATCCTGACTAAGTTCTTTATTATACTTATCTGAACCACGTGAATCTGCTCTTCCATACAATATTATTTTCGTATCAGAATCATTCTTTATCTTTTGCGCAAAATCAACTAGGGCGGAAACTTGTGACTGTTCTGTCACATCCTTTTTATTAAGGTCAAAATTAACCCTAAGCGTATCTACTATAACTTGTTTGGAAATTTTAATAGTAGTAGCCGGCGCCGCAATAAATTCTGGTGGTTTTACCGATGGCGGCGGTGGTACGGGCGGCACAGTAACTATTCGTGTTGATGTAACTAAATTTTCTGGCGGTGGCACTGGTGCTAGCTTTTTCTCCCACTCGCTTTTATACGACAACTGCTGGCCCACTAAGCCGCGATAAACCTTTACACTTTTTAAGACTTGCCCATCGTATTCCTGTATCAGTTTATCTCTTTTATCTTTTCTCGCTGTAACATATGCCTCGCGCAAATCATCCCCCTTCTTATTAGCATTAGCAAGATCTTCCCCTAATTTCTCCTGGAAACCGACACTATTTAATTTTTTATTTATCTCAAACTCTTTTGCTTCTTCTTTAATCTTCTGTGCTGACTGTTCTTTAAAATATTCAGGATTGAATTTTTCAGAATCTCCTGCTGAATACTCTCCTTCAATTACCTTAAACTGTGAAATTGGCTCAGCATATCTTGTGTTATCTTGTATCCTTCTAAGAGAAGTAAGCATCGCTGTTGTTTTAGTTTTTTCAGTTATTTCATCAGGACTTAACTTCTCCTCTTTCTCTTCCAAACGTTTTATTGCCAACTCCAACTTCGTATCCTCAAAACCAAAACCTGGTAATCTTACACCTTGTACCCAGGAACCAACAGGTCCTACCGCCAATTGACCTGGAACTCCACCCACAACAGATAATTCATCTATCACTCCTTGCGGCAAAGGTCCCCGCGAATTAACAGATTCCTTTACAGCAATGTAATCTTGTATAGCATTTATCTTCTCTTCTATTATTTTAGCACCATCTCCTTTTGCATCTTTCAATTCAGCACTTAATGCTTCAAATTGATTTTTTAATTTTTTATCATCTATCTTTTTCCCATCTTTAGTTTGTTTAGTTTCTACGGCATAATTTTTAATTAGGTTTTCTTCCATTTGTCTTAACCCCAAATTTATGTTTTTGGTAATTTGTATCCTTTCTTTAAGAGTTAACGGCTTCCGACGTTCCAGAGATTCAATTAAAGGTGAGGCTGCGTTCGTATTTGAATTAAAATACTTTCTAGTAGTATACAAACCATGGCTAAGAGTATCCTTGACATTACTAACTGCCTGACCATGCAAACTGCTTATTTGCTGATTAGTCAGAGCCATCTGTTTAGCCATACGAGCAGTACTAATAGAAGTGACAACAGAAGTACCCAGGTTTACAAGAGTGTCTACAAAGTTTTTTCCTTTCTCTCCACCTTTCTCTTCACCCTTTCTAATATCCTTAATACTTTTCTCAACGCTCTTATTGTAATCATAAAGCCGCGCCAAAAAAACTATGTCGTTGGGATTTACCCTAGTGTAAATACGCCCCTTATCATCGGTCTCCGCGCGAAACTTTCCCACCGATTCCCCGTCACACGAAACACTGGCAATATCCGCGCCAAGTTTTGCGACAAAAAGGGAAGGACTCTTAGATGTAGCGCCAAAATCTGAAACAGCGGTTTTAAGCACAGAGCTAACAAGAAGACTCATCTGAGCGCCTGTTAAGGGGTCATCAAAATTTTTATTACTAAACCTCTGCAATCCCAGGGAAATTGCTCCGGACGCTAACCCACTCAAAGCCGCGCCAAAAAGCCCTTGGCCCATTTGAGCTATTTGATATTTTTTCTGAGCTATTAAAGCCTCACAGGCTTTTATAGCCTTATCCTTAGGGATATTTTCGCCTTTACTATCCTTAAGGACAAGATTTCCCTCTATCACATTATTCAAATTCTCCCTAGCCACTTCTTTCTTCCAATAAACATCTAGAGCAGCTGAACGCTGATCCTTTTCTTTTAAAAGATCCTTCTTTTCCTTGTTCTCTGCTTTTTCAGACTGAGAAGGCGAAAGACCCTCTGATGGTTTTCCTGTTTTTTTCGCTTCTTCTGCTTTTTTTATTTCTTGTTCTTTTTTTGATGATATTTTCATATTGTTTACTTCTTCTTGTTCTTCCTTTAACTCGTCCGACCTCATCTCCTTATACTTCTTCCCACCTTTACTTTCCCCTTCCACATATTTATTCTGGTTACAAAAAACATTATACATCTTGGTTAAACCAGCACTAACTAAAACGCCTTCCTCTTTCCATCCCCTTGCGGCCGCGTAACCATCAATCGCACCACCCGTAGTTCGCATAACAAATCCCGGCAAGAATTTTTGCCATTGTTTATCTACCACATTGTTTAACTCAGCTTTAAGCTCTGCTTTTTCCCCGGCTGTTTTGAAGTCTTTGGAATCTTTAGGGCGCTTTTTCCCATTTTTATCATATTTATCTTTATAATCATAATCCTTAGCGCGTAAATTCCCTTCTTTATCATATTCCTCTACTAAACCTGTCGATCTGCTCAACCCACAAGAAACTGCTTGAGTAGAAATATCCATAGTGACAGAAGAAATAAAACTGGATACCTGCTCCCTATAATCTTCCCTTAAATTCTTAAATAAATGATCAAATGAAAGAACGTAAAGATATTCTCTACCCGCGCCATAAAAGGCACCTTCGATCATTTTCTGGCAAGCAAGCTTCCGCGCAAGACCAATCTTATCAAGAGCGTCCTTGGTCACATCAAAACCCATTTTTTCACCAAGTCCTTTTCCGCTAAAACACCCTTTAATCCATTGCCACCCATCACTAAACCAATTCTTAATTCCAATCCCACAACCCTGAAAAAAACCCACATTTGCTTGAACTACTGCTCTAGCTGTTGCTTTAGTTGCTACTTCAGCTGCTACTTCAGCTGCTACTGCTTTAGCTACTGCTTCAGTTGGCGCGCGATAATCCAAATAAGCGTTCACCCCCAAAGAAACCCCCGTCTGGATTGCTGCCCGGACATAGCGATTCTCAACCTTCATCTTATCAAGCGCTAAACTAGTTACTATAGGAGTATACAGTCTGACCCCCACATTCAGAGCAGTAATCCCCGGTTTATTAACTCCAGCGCGCATGAAATAACCCTTGCCAATTGTTAATAAAGCATCTACTAACGTAACTTTTGACTGTCTAGCCAAATCCGTTTTTTTACTAAAACCTACTTGCTGAACTCCAAAAACAAATAAGATTACTAAAGTAATAATTTTCATTAATCTGCTTTTTCTCATTTTACGCATTTTTTCCTTTCCGGTTAAATTCACCCTTTGTAAAGTTTCTTGAAACTTTGCTAAACTTCTTAAGAAGAGAACAAAAAAAATATAGGAATTAGGTCAGCCCTTGGAAGTAATTGTGTCATTGCGAGGAGCGACAGCGACGAAGCAATCTTTTTAAAGAGATTGCTTCGCCCTTCGGGCTCGCAATCAGACTGTGTCGCAATGAAGAAAAACCGTCATTCCGGAATGTTTTAATCCGGAATCCAGGAAATATTATTAACCTGGATTCCGGCTTCCGCCGGAATGACACCAAAATCGAATTATGACACAGCCTGAATGACACCGACGGATACTTCCAAAAGCTGAACTGTTACATGTTCTTTCATATTTATCAGGGTGGGCAAGCCCACCCCTACACGACGTATATAGGCAGCGATCTCTATACTAACTAATGACCAAATCCTTTAAATATTGCTTCTCCTTGCATAAATTGCAAGACTATGGGACCGCCGATAATAATGGCAATTACCGGTAAAATACAAAAAATCAAAGGAATTAAAATCTTAATCGGCGCCTGCACCGCGTATCTTTCACCCTGATGAAACCGCTGAAGGCGGGCATCTTCAGACAAAATCGCGAATGCTTCAGCAATAGAAGTTCCCATTCTCTCCGACTGAACCAAGGTTTGAACAAATGAACTTACTTCGGGAATATTTAACCTCTTGGCCATATCCTTAAGGGCTTGAGTTCGGGATTTTCCCCACTTTATCTCCTCCAAAACAAAAGCTAGTTCTTCAACTAAAGGGGTCGGAGTGGTTTTATCAATAATCCATCTTACCGCGGAACTAAAGTCCAAGCCCCCCTCCACGCACAGGCCCAGCAAATCCACTGTCTCAGGCAAACGACGAACAATCTTATATTTGCGCTGATTAATTTTCCTAGATAGCCAAAAATCAGGAATAACATAACCTACTGCCACAATAAGAGCTATAATCAAAAGGTCTGCTTTTTTGCCAAATATCAAAATAGATAACCCAGCCAAACCTAACATCAGGATAAATTTAATATTAAAAAAATCCGCGGCTGTAAGCATTACATGGCCGGCATCTAAGCGATCTTTTATTTTCGCGGTTAACTTAAGTTTCTCTAAAATGTTCGAAGTAAATGGGAAAAAAATAGAGACTATGGAAAGCACCCTAATTTTTTTAAACTTAATCCCTCCCAAAGAAAGAGCCTTCTTCGCGCTGACTTTAGAAACGTCAAAAATTCCCTTTAAAACAAAGACAATCGCCGCGATTACGAATAGGAAAATAAGAATAGGGATAGTCATTTTTTATCTCCTCTTATATATTTATTGTACTAAATATCTTAATTAAAAACATCCCTAATATCTGCAAGATAGCTGCCACGAATAAAAGAACTCTGCCTATTTCACTTTGAAGCATAATATCAAAGTGGCCCTTATTAAAAGTCAAAACCCAACCGACAAACATGAACGGCAATAATGACATAATTATCCCCTGCATCCTTCCCTGCAAAGTCAATGTGCGCACATTATCCTTTAATTTCTTATTGTCACGGATAGTAGTAGTCAGGCGGCTAAAAACTTTAGTTAAATCGCCTCCCGTTTCCCTTGCCACAAGAATAGAATTAATCACCAGGGTTAACTCCTCCATTTTCATCCGGTCATTTAAATGTTGTAGGCTTTCCTCTAAACTTATACCCATCTTATTTTCTCTTACCATCAAGCCCATCTCCTGGCTCATTGGAACGGGCATCTCCTCCACCAAAATCTCAAATGCCTGCAGAAGCGACAAACCACCTTTTAAAGAAGAGGACAAAAGCATAATCGCGCTTAAGATCTGCTGATCAAATTTCTGCCTATACCGAGCCTCTCTTATTTTTAAAATAAAATTGGGGATAAACACACCCAACAATATACCGGGGATAACAAAGAGTATGTTTTTTAAAAATATGATCCCTAAAACACTAAAAGCAATCGGCATAACAATATAAAGCCGCATAATCTCCTGAGGGCTTTTATCATAATACAATTTCTCCAAATGCTCGAATACTTGTTTTTCTTTTTTAATCTGCCAAACTTTGGCTTTCTCCTGAAAAAACGGCAGTAAGGCAAGACAAAAAAGAGCAACCGCGCTAATAATTAAAACAGCTATTATTAAAAACATTATTCCTCTCCTTTTTCAAAACCGGCCAGCTCCCCTTCAACATTCTTAGTAATCATAATCATACTGCGATTAGAAACTCTCTCCCGGGCCAAAACATCTTTAGGAGCGACTGTTATATGTATCAATAAACTGTCCTCGCCTTTATAAAAACAAAGCATAGAAAAATTTTCTTTAAACTGAGCAACTGAAGATTTGGGAAGGTTTCGCAAAGACTTGGCTAATGCGCCTACTATCTCTTCATTTGAACCTCCCTCTTCCTTCCAACCACCGGCCTTAAGCACCTGCTGGTAAAAATCAGCTATCTCCCGAGGCTTTGCATCTGTTTCATACATAAGCGTATTTACTTGGCCGGGAACAAACACGTTTAACCTGCGTTTGCTTCCCGGATAACGCGGAATATCAGAAAAATCCTTTCCCGGAGCGTCCGGCCCAACTTCTTTTTTAAAAAAATATTCCTTTAATATATTGCACACCGCCAGACTTGAAGGACTGCTGACTAAAAAAACCTCACAACTCTGGTTTTGCGGATTTCCGGTATCTGCCGCCATTACATAAATAAACTTTTCACCCTTATTAAACGCAAGTATCCTTTCATTAGTAAAATCCGCGTTCACCTGCCAATTTTCTTTATTTAAAACATCCTTATAAAAATTTTGGATCTGCTCTTTTAACCCATAACAGCGCAGATGCGTAGCAGAAGCCATTATGCCCATAATTTCAACCGGTTTATCCTTCCAGACAATTTCAGATTGTTCAGGTTGAGGTAGATTCCATAATTCCGCGTCCATAGCAAAACTATTAGAAAGCAAAAAACAGAAAACAAACAACAAGAAACAGAAAAATAGTTCATGTAATCGATAGCTCATTTTTTACCCCGTTAATTTAGGTTTATAAGCTTCCCTTACACTAAAAAGCGGTGGCCCAGCTTTACCGTCAATCTCTATATTATTGCTGTGCCGCAACTTTACACTACGACCGCCAAAAAGAGGAGTTTTTTTTGTAACACTAACCCTAAAATTATTCCCCGATCCAAAATTCAATTCAATCTTCCTTATCCAAGCCCAAGGATGAGGAACAAAACATGGCATAACCCAAGGCGGCTTAGGAGTGGCATACAAAAAAGAAAAAGCTATTATTCTCATTTTCATCTTTATTGAAATCGGTTCAGAAGGCATATCTACAAGCTCTACTTGTACATAAGAATCATACTCCGGAAGCTCTGCCCCAAGGTTCATTACCCCATCAGCTCTCATAGGCTTTTTAGTATTGCCATCTCTTTTAACATTCTTATTAAAAGAGTAACGGAGAGTATTATGTTTTTTCCAGTTGACACCTTCCTTTTTCTTAAAATTCTCATATTCTTTAGGAAAAGGTGCTTTACGTTTATAATACTCGTCATAAAGCAATTTAACTATCTTGCCACCTTTATCACGCTTTACCTCAGTTTCTTCAAATGAATTTAATTCATCTATTAGCCCGCTTTCAAAACACCTGTCATAAAGAAAACCTTGCAAGTCTATTTGTTCAGATAAATTACTAGCTACTTCTTTCGCCTGCAAAAATTTTGAGTAAGCAGTAGTAATTCCCACGGTGGCCATAGTAATTGGTGGCGACTTAGTCAGCCAAATCCCCCCAAACCATAATGCGCATTGAGTTGTCCAAAACCCTTCATACAAACCCTTATTTACCAACCGAATTTGATTAAAAGCGAGGCACACTTCTGAACCAGCAGAAATTAGCGTTGAATCAACTGTATTTACTAAACGCACGCGCTGAAGGCCCACTTCTCCAATCATTATAGTTGCCGGAATAGCCAAAATTAATATCGCTATCAAAATAATCATTAGTGGAACAATCTGCGCTTTATTTTTAATAAAATGTATCTTCATTTTTATCCTTCCATTTAACCCAAACTAGAGACTGTTGCAAAATGCCAAACTTTGCGTCATTCTGAGGCCGAAGGCCGAAGAATCTCGACGCTGATAAGATCCTTCGCTTCGCTCAGGATGACGAAAAAGGGTATTTCGCAACGGTCCCAACTATGCAACAAAAATGGCAAACACCTGCCAAATTAGGGCGCATCTTCGACATTTCGGTAGAGACGCCCCATTCAAACTGTGTCACAATAGCAAAATGCGTGTTATTGCGAGCGAAGCAAAGCAATCTTTCCGACGAGATTGCTTCGGCACTTTGTGCCTCGCAATGACACGATAGAGATTATGACACAGTCTCATTAGGGCGTCTCTACATATATCTTTGTCGTCTCAGCGCTCATTTCTATCGCGCGGTTTGAATTAAAAAGCTCATCATACCAGTGCAAACGGATATTCATTTACCTGTGGGAATTCTCCCCTTTCTGGATTCCCGCTTTCGCGGGAATGACACAACGCTTGGATTCCCGCCTTCGCGGGAATGACACAACCATGAAGTCTTTGTCATCCCCGAATGCTTTAATCGGGGATCCAGGGTTTCTCGTCATGAATTCCCGCTTTCGCGGGAATGACAAATTTCATGAGAATGATAAATTAACAAGGCCACTCGTTGACTAACGTATTACGTTACGTAAACTCTTGGGCGAGCAAGCTCGCCCCTACGAATCATTTAAAAATATTCCTTAATTATTCTACTTCCTCTTCTCCTTTATTCTCCAAAAGCTTCCTTACATCGGCCATAATCCCTTTTATATCTCTCCTGTCTCTATCCACATCTCCTAAAGCAGTTTCTATCTCCCCTAAAACACATTTTGCCTTAATGGGGTCTGGATAAGTATTTTCCTTTAATTCTCTAACTTTTTCTTTCGCAATAGCCAATTTTGTAGTTGCGTCATCCATAAAAGCCGGCATATCTTTTTCTAATTTATCAATAGCCCTATTCAAATTTTCAATATTTTTCGCATTTTTCGTCACCCTATCAGAATCCACTTTATTTGAATCGTCAGAAAACGTTGGTTCCGGATCATATGGCCCATTTTTTTCAGGCGACTCTTTGAGACCTTTCAATTCTTTTTTGAGTGTCTCGATATCCCTAATAACGTTATTGACAATTTCTTCCGCACCCGCAATATCTTTCTCTATTTGCGTTAATTCTTTGATAGAGCTATCTCTCCATCCATACTCTGTTCGCGTAGTCTCATTTCCATCAGCATCTACCTCTTTAATTACAATTTCTTCGGGTTCGGGCAAATCTTTTACTTCTCTTTGTATGACACCAATCTTGTTAGAAAGCTCAGTATCAATAATTTTTTCCGTTACCCCTGTATCGACATGTTCTCGGGTTTTATCATAATCCTCGCTCTCAAAACTGTCATCATTACTGTCATCAACTTCATCCTTAATAATACCACCGCTACTAATACCAAGAAACGATAAAGGATTTTCCTTCGGTTTTCCATTAGCCGCATCTATCTGGCCATCAACATATTCATTTATACGACCAGCCTTATACATACTAGAAACCAGCTTTACGCAGCCGTATATAAGCATCACTAAAGAAATAAATACAATCGCGCTCTCTAAAATTACCTGGCCCGCTAAGTACGTTTTTCCGTCTAACAGACCACAAACATATTTTTTTTTAATGCGGCGTCCAGACATCTCTCTCCCTCCGCACTGTTTCATTTAAAATCAAGTTGACACTTTTTGGTATAGTATCGGGAAACACTTCTGTATCCCTAAAAGATATCTCTGTTCCATCAGGCAAAATTTTCGTGGTATTATAACTCTCCTTTATTTTAGTCGCATTATCAAAAACAATGGACATAGGAATCCTATCTACAGTCTCCAACTTCTTTCTAACTTTCTTTCCTTGTTTATCTTCAAGAATATTAACAGTAGACTTAAAACTGTAAATTTTTGGCCCCACACTGGAACCATCAACCTGTTCATCAATCGCGGGCATTGGCGAATTTTCCCATACAATACTTGCATCATTTCTTTGCTCAGGAGTCATATCAGAAGTTATTACTTTTGTCTTCATAGGCGGAACCTCAAAAAATTCACCTTCTCGAATCATCTTGTCATTAATCTGAATGAGCTGTATCCTAGATATATCTTGAGGATCGCTTTCTTTAGGCTCCCAAATTACCTTTGGATTATACTCTACTGACGCGGAAGCCTGCAAACGGTTACGGCTAAGCCCGGCAAAAAATGAAGGGGCAAAAACATCCCTAAGCACCATGAGAGTTACGCCTTTCTCTTCCTTTCTACTTATTTCTAAAGCTTTTCTAAAAGCATACATCTCTAAAGATTGCCTACTGCTATAAAGAAACCCCTGCGTGGCAAGATACGCCAACAACATTATCACCACCGCGCCCATAATCGCGAATTCTGTAGTGGCTTGCCCTTTTTGATTATAATCCAGTTCCATAATTTTGCGCAGTCTCTTCATGTCCGATCCGTTTCATTGTTTCGTTTTGCTGTACACTGCTTATACTGCCATTATATTGCTCCCTAGTCTCGCTCTTTTGTGTTGTACTATAATTAGAGGCAGTCCCTCCCCGCTCATACTGTTGCCCGACCTGATCTGCTAAATCCTTAATACGGCCTTGCAAGCTCCGCTTAAAATAAATCTGCATCGCCACAATGGCCGCGGCAACAACAGCCAGAATCACAGCATACTCCACGGTGCTCTGGCCGACACGATAAAATACCCCTCTTTTTCTCATTCGTTCCCCCTGGTACCGTCAGGTATCCTGTTCTTTACTACTCCTCACCATAAGTAGAATTGCGAAACGATTTTTGATAAATCGTACTATTAGTTACCGGGTTATCTCCGGCTGATGTATTTGTCGTAGAATTAGTTGACGAATTAGAAAATGTTCTACTAGTAGCATTCGTAGCATACTGCGAGCCAATATCATCCGCACTCTCTTTTAATTTACCTTGCACGCCTTTTTTTATATAATTCTGCATCAAAAGCAAGCCTGCTACTACCACCGCGATAACAACACCGTATTCCAATGTACTCTGGCCTTTTTTATTCAAATAAATAGACATCTTCTTCACCCCCTATCTACACTATCTATTAAAAAATTATTCTTTTTTTACTATTGTGTAGCATTACTATTACCAGTCCAATCTCGTTGAGTCCGTACGATTAACCGTAGTATTACCCGCATCTGATCTGGTTACGTTACCTCCTATGATGGAGCTACTACTTTCTGAAGATTGGTCTGTTTTGCCATCTGACTGCGTCTCCCCTGGCTCATATTGAGGTGTGCTCCAATTAAAACCGTCCATTGAGCCTGTCGTGTTTCCTCCTGTATAATCTACCACACTCTTAATCCTGCCTTGCAAACCTCTTTTTACATAAGTCTGCATTGCCACTACCGCGCCTACTACTAACGCGATAACAATCGCGTATTCTGCCGTGGTCTGCGCTCTTTTACTTAGTTTACGTAACATTTTTTTCACCTCCTTAATTAAAAATTAAAGCAATTTTTATAAAACCCTATTAAGCCTCTGATAACTCAATTAAAGACCGTCTGTTATGTTCTTACTTAACCTATCAACCGCGCCTCCTGTCGCATTTACAACGCCCTCTAATGTAGAACTTGTCTTCTTTTGAAGTTGACTAGCGACTACAACTACTGCCGCGATAATCGCGGTTAGAACCAACACATACTCCAATGTTGACTGCCCCTTTTTCCTTAACATTTTTCACCTCCCTTACGAACTGTGCTACTGATTAACTATTATTCCGGGATTCATCTCCGACTCTATGGTGTGCAATTTACCTTGCACAGCCCGATTAATATAAATATTCATTGCCACAAGAGCTGAAACAACTGTGGCAATCAATAAAGTATACTCTAATAAACTCTGAGATTTAATTTTAATAATATTTCCCGAAATCATACATCCTCCAAAAAATAATTTTTAGTACTTCTTTAGTGCTATCGTTCTCTCCACATTACTATCTAGCGTAATGCTAGAACTGTTATTTCCTCTCTGATCATACTGCTCATCAGAAAATGAATCCGCGCTGGTTCTTATACTCCCCTGAATAGCCCTCTTTACATAACCATACATAACCACACTCGCGGTAGCACAAAGAGCGATTAATAGACACGCCTCTAAACTGATTTGAGCTTTTTTTTTACCAGTCATTATTTTACCGCCTCGATACCGCATACTCTGCTTAGCATCTGATCAAAAATTGCCTTTGGCTTAAACTTTGAACTTTGAGAATTAAAACTACCAAAAGCAAATAAACTTGCTATCGCAAAAATAATAAACATTATAATATATTCCACGATTGCCTGGCCCATGGGAAAATTATGTTTTTTTAAGTTCATTGATAACCCCAATCTACCCCTCCCCTGGCCCCTCCCACAAGGGGAAGGGGAAAATAAACGAAGAGGAATAGAGAAGGGGGAATACTATTCGTAAAAAATAACAAAAAAACCGACCTACCTAAAATCCTTGTGGCTTTCGGCAACCCGGTTGACATTCTCGCTTATGACCCTTAAGCTGAACCTTACAAATATTTTGGATTTTTGGCGAATTACGTCCCGTGGCTATGCAAAGAGAGAACCTCCATTCCCGCCTTGCCATTCCGTCAAGATATCTTGGCGAATCCGTCACCGCCTATCTCCTACCCTTTAAAATATAACATATATTTAGGCTGTTGTCAAGGAGCTAAGAGTATTGAAAATGGTGTTAAAAACCCTAATCCTCTTCCCCTAAATTCACTAACATCCAAGATTTCTCTCTTCGGTCGAAATGACAATCTGGGGTTAAGCCTTGTCATTTCGAGGAGCGAAGCGACGAGAAATCTTTACCCCTCCTCTCGAACGGGACAGGCATGCCTGTCCCCTACGAAACTCCAGTCGAATGAAAATGGTCTCAAGAAGAACCACAGATTGGACATTATTTAATTGTCCAATCTGATTATTTATCAAAAAACTACGGGCGGGGCTTGCCCCGCCCCTACGCGGAAACTATTGCGAAATACTAAATAAGCTACGCAAGCGAAGACGAAACTTTAGAGAATAAAAACCAGAGCTTGGAGCCGTCGGAATGAATAATTTCCCTCTCATTTAACCTGCAGCAAATATAACTAAGTTCTGCCGCGAATTGATAACCGGGAGGAACTTGAAGAATTACTAAGGTATAATCTTTTCTCTTTTTAAGAATAGCCTTAAGATCGTAAAATCGCGCTTTTGCGACAGAGAAATCCTGAATATCAGAACCGGAGGGCAAAAAATACCACCTTAGATACGCGTCTAAAACCACAGGATGACTATTAAACAGATTTTTTATATCAACCGCCTCATCTAATTTTAAGCCCCCTGTTGAAAAATAATGCTGGGAATTAACAGCGTAAGTAAGAAGCTCTATTTTACGGCTAAAATCCCCAAAAGCCTCTTCCAAATTTGGCCAATGATTTAGATACATTGTTGTCAACTCTTGTAAATTAACTGTTTCACAAGAAAGATTGCTCAAGATAATCAGGCGCGTCTTTTCAGTGAGGCTTGTTTTTAGGGCACAGCCTCTTAACGCGGTTGGCTGACTGTCGGAAGGCGCTAATAAATCAATTTCAATTTCCGCGATATAAAAGTCCTTTTTTAGCGCCTCAAAATGAAACCCCTCAAAATTTCCTATACTCTTTACCTTGCGCCACTCTATATACTGCCAAGGCCAGAGCCCCAAAATGAAAGGCTGTTTTTTTTCAAAGCCTAAAGGGATTATTTCCAACTCTTCAGACTTGTTTCCCAAAAGCGTTAACCTTGTAATAAATTTTCCTTTAGCATCAAAACCCATTAAAAAATTCAAAAAATCCTTGCTGGGGACATCATAACCCGGAGCCATAAACAGAACCAAAGGATCTCCGTTATGAAAACACCTGTCAATGCACCCTGATATATCATGTTCGGTGGTATTAAAAGGATGGGGAATATATTGTGTAGACCAGACTGTATGCAGCTGGCCATCTAAAAATAGCGTACTTCCGTCGGAAAAATTAACTTTTATACTATTTACTTCAACGAGCGCGCTGTCTTCTTTTTCTTTTCCAATTAAACAATCCACAGCTTCGAGCAAAATCATGCCTGTAGATTCCCTTTCCAACCGGAGAGCCTCTTCTTTCTTACGCTCTTCTTCAAGCCGGAGGACTTCTTCTTTTTTACGTTTTTCTTCAAATAGAAAAACTTCTTCTTTTCTGCGCCTTTCTTCAAAACGGAGAATTTCTTCTTTTCTGCGCTCTTCTTCTAATCGGAGAGCTTCTTCTTTTTTGCGTTCCTCCTCGAGACGGAGGATTTCTTCTTTTCTGCGCTCTTCCTCGAGATGAAGAGCCTCTTCTTTTTTGCGTTCTTCTTCTAACCGGAGAGCTTCTTCTTTTTTGCGTTCTTCTTCTAACCGGAGAGCTTCTTCTTTTTTGCGTTCTT
>CAKKQB010000033.1:0-17176 GCA_919901915.1 Omnitrophica bacterium GWA2_41_15 | reverse complement strand
TGCGTTCTTCTTCTAACCGGAGAGCTTCTTCTTTTTTGCGTTCTTCTTCTAACCGAAGAGCCTCTTCTTTTTTGCGTTCTTCTTCTAACCGGAGAGCTTCTTCTTTTTTGCGTTCTTCTTCGAGACGAAAAGATTCTTCTCTATCTTTTCTCTCTGCTTCTTCTTTTACTTTTATTTGCGCTTCCCAATCTAGTTTTTCTGTTTCTAATTTTTTGGTCTCCAATTTTAGCTTATTTTCAATTTCCTCAATTGCTTCTTTGGCTGTTTGCGCAACCTTCGCCTTTTCCTCCTCAGCAACACGCAAAGCCTCTTTCAAAATATCTACCTCAATTTTACTCTTTTCTTTAAACTGCTCTATCTGCGCTTCTCTGTCTTTTAATTCCTCCTTAACGCGCTCTAACTCCGCTATAGCCTCATGGGACTGTTGTGAAATAGTATTTTTATCATCCTGGGAAAGGCCGACGACCGGCTGAAAGATCTTATCAATATCAAGATTCTTCGCTTTGCCCTTCGGGCTACGCTCAGAATGACATAATTTTGCGTATTTCGTAGCAGTCTCATTATGACCAACGGTTTTAGATTTGGCTACAATGGCCTTACGATCCTTAGAATCTTGAAGCCCTGCCTTCTGCGCTGCTTCTTTAGCCCTAATTAAAACATCTTTAATTTTTAAGACGCCTTTTTCCTTTAATCTACGGCCAACTGACACGCTTAAACCAGCTCTTTTTATAATCTCATTAATACTGGATTTGGAGACCTTTACTCCTTGGAATTTATTTTTAAGAAGAACGCTTATTCCCCGGCAACTTAAACTGGGATCATTCTTTTTATGCCCAAGAATAAAATTTATTATTTCTGGTTTTAGTTTATGGATTATACCCATTTTTATTCTATTTCTTTTTTTGGGCGGGCAAGCCCGCCCCTACGCGATGACTTAATTGTCCAGATTGGACATTAATAAAAGTTTAGTATAAAAACTTGGTGGTGTCAAGGAAAGTTTTAGTTTGGACATTTGCGAAGAAAGAAAAAAATAAAAAACGGATTAGGAAATAATCTGGATGGTGTCGCCTTCGGAGGTTTGGGTGGATAAAATTGTGTTGACTGGCAATTCGATTACTAAAAAAGACCTAAAATATATCGCGGTAATCCTGAATGGCTTAAGGTTTGATATGGTTTTAATTATCTTGTTTCTTTTATTTACAAATAAAACATCAATGGAGAAACGCATAAAAAATGTATGGATGGAATTTGCCGGCCTTAAAATCAATGCTTCAGAACGGTAAAAATCTTTTTTGCATAAAAGCCCCCTTATCCGAGTAAATAAATTACCGGCGCAAACTGCCCTTTGCGCCAAAACAGTATTTTTGGTTTGATTGATTATTTTCATTCACTAAACAGAAGGGTTAAAAATATCTTCGGGGAGGAGTATGCCTTTTGTTTTAATCTCCTCGATAAATGAAGGGATATAACCTGTGGCGCAGAAATTACCCAAAACTTTTCCTGTATCTTTATCTGTGCTGGTTTGTTTAAAATCAAAAATATCTTTTAAATTGATATGCACTTCATCTGTCATCCCGGCAACTTCGGAAATCTGCAAAATTTTTCGCGAACCATCAGAAAGCCGGGCAGTATGCACTATCACATCGATAGATGAAGCGACCATTTCCCTTATAGCCCTTAACGGAAGCTCTATCCCTGACATAAGAATCATGGAATCAAACCTTGTCAAAACATCCCGCGTAGAATTAGCATGCACAGTAGTCATCGAGCCATCGTGGCCCGTATTCATCGCTTGAAGCATGTCAAGAGTCTCCATGCCGCGGCACTCTCCAACTATAATTCTATCCGGCCGCATTCTTAAAGTATTCTTAAACAGGTCCCTTATGGTTATCGCGCCCTTTCCTTCAATGTTTGACGGCCGGGATTCAAGCCGAACCCAATGCTCCTGATCCAACTTTAATTCTGCCGCGTCTTCAATTGTAATAATGCGTTCATTACTGGGAATAAATTGGGATAATAAATTTAATACCGTAGTTTTCCCTGAACCGGTACCGCCGGAAACAATCAGATTCTTTCGGGAAAGCACACAGGCCTTAAGAAAACCTGCTAACGCGCGATTAAAGGTTCCAAAACCAATCAGCTCTTCCACCTTAAATTTTTCTTTTCTAAATTTTCTTATGGTGAGGCTTGGCCCGGTTAAAGAAACAGGCGGAATTATAGCGTTTACACGCGAACCATCAAAAAGCCGGGCATCCACCATAGGCACGCTCTCATCAATACGCCTGCCGATAGGAGCGATAATACGTTCGATAATTGTCTTTAGCTGATCATTAGAAACAAATTTCTTGCTGGTGTTTTCGATTTTTCCATGGCGCTCAACATATATCTCATCTTTATTATTAACCATAATATCCGTAACCTCTGGATCGGCAAGTAAATCCTCTAAAGGGCCTAATCCCAAGGCTTCGTCCAGAATCTCTTTTATCAATTTCTTACGCACCTCGGAAGACGAAAGAAAACTGCCTGCTTCTTCGGTCATAAAATTTGTCACCATAATTTCAGCTTTATTTTTTAATTCTTTTTTCGTCTCATAATCGCTGAACACTTTTAAATCAATCCTCTTAAGATTTAATCCTTCTATAAGACGGTTTTGAACCCGGCGTTTAAGTATAATTATTTCATCCGCTTCCTCAATCACAGCCAAAGGTTCAACTAGGCCTTCTTTTTGCCAGAATTCCCCGGTTTTTTCTAATCCGGTAATTTCTGCTCCTGACTGACCCATTTCTCTACGTTCAATAAATAGGCCGCCGGACGACGTATTCAAGGTTTGAGCAAGCTTCTTTATAGCTAAAGAAATCTTTGTTTTAGGGCTGTCGATCACCACTGGCACAGCTATATTCAACGCCTGACCCACCGCCTTTCCTTCTGAAGGTATGTGCGCAATTACATCAATAGGTAATGTCCCTTTTACTTCTTCCCAGCCAATACCTGAAACAGATTCAGCCCTGTTAAGAACAAGCCTTATCATAGATAAAGGAAAATGCAAAAACTGCAAAGTATCCAGAGCCCATTTTGTCTGATAAATAGAAAGGATATCCGGTGTAACTACAAGAAGAATAAGATTAGCCTGATTTAAAGCTGCCACAAAAATATCTGTGAAGCTCTTACCCGCGTCAATAATAATATAATCGTAATCCTGCCTTAGAAGCGCGAATGCATCTTCAATCCGAACCGGATCAAGGTGTGGGGCCTGTTGAGGCTTAAGAACTCCCGGAAGAAAATCGATACCTAAAGAACTATGGGTTAGAAAATCTTCTTTCCTGACATCCCGCGGTTGCCTTTTAAGAGAATGTATCAGCTCTACCATTGACTTTTGAGGAGCCAAATCCAGCATCCTCGCCATATCACCTGCTACCTGCAGATCTAAGTCAATGAGCAACACCTTTTGCCGGCAATCCTTAGCCAAACTTACAGCAAGATTAACAGCAATCAAAGTTTTACCTACTCCACCTTTTGTGCTTAGTATGGTTATAATTTTGGACATTTTTGTTTTACCTTTAAGATTTCTCCCTTCGGTCGAAATGACAGGTCGGTCGAAAAGTTAAGCTTTGTCATTTCGCGAGGAGTGAAACGACGAGAAATCTTTTTCTCTCCCCTAACCCCTCCCACAAGGGGAGGGGAAATACTTCGCGTTTCCCATCGCGGATTACGGCTTTCGCCGAAACGACAAAATATTATAATTGATAGTTTATCGGAATGTCTATCCAAAGTTCTTTTTCTTCTACCGCGGGTGGGAAAGGAGGATACGTGGCAATTCCTTCAATTGTTTTTAGCGCGTTATTATCAAGCAGTTCATTACCTGATGATTTCTCTATTTTTGTTTCTAAAAGTGTTCCATCATAAGAGATCCTAAGGCTTAATTTTACTACTCCCTGTAAACCTGCCTGACGGCCGGCATCAGGATAAACCAAATTATCTAATACGCGCCGTTGCACTATCCGGGCGTATCTTGTTTTTGGGTCAAGATTGACCTCGTTTATTTCAGGGACCTTTGATATGGGGGGTTGTGCCTTTGTTGGCTGCGCCACCGCCTCTAGTGCTACCTTTGGCTGTGCTTCTGGCGCGGAGGTTATCTCAGAAGGCTTACTTACTATCCTGGGAGTAAGAATGATAAATAATTCAGTACCTCCTTTACTGACGACTTTTTGCCTAAAAAGAGCTCCAAAAAAAGGTATGTTTCCTAAGCCAGGAACTTTATTAATAGCATTAGCTCCCTTTTGCCTGATCAAGCCGCCAATGGCCATAGTTTGACCATCATCAAGAAAAAGTTCAGTAGAAGTACTACGCTTAGTTACCGGGTATGCCTTAGCAGTAGGAGCGGTTGCTGAACCAATAATTTCCGGAATACCCAATTCGCTCACATCTACATTTAATGCTAATTTAACCTGTGCTTTTTCAGCTAATGTAGGCTTTATCTTTAGCTTAATGCCATATTCCTTATATTCCACGCTTGTAGAAGTACCTCCTGTTGACACGCTGGTAGTAAATATAGGCACTTCTCCGCCGACTAATAATTCTGCCTCTTTACCGCTCTGACAAGCAAGCCGCGGCCGGGAAAGTATACGCGCCTTCCCTTCTGTAACCAAAGCATCTAATTTAAAAACAAAGGCATTTCGTTCAAAACTCAACACTTTAAACACAGTTGACCATTTTGTGGGGGTAGTAATCCCCTTTGAACCCATTTCAGTAAGGCTAACGGAGGTCGGCCAGGTAAGCCCCAAAGTATTTTCACTCGTTTTATCAAGCTCTATTGCCTGCACATCTATTTCTATCACTGCCTCTTCTTCTTTTACTTCAATAAGATCAACTGTCTTACCTTTTAACGGCCCTAAAACAGTAGTAATTCTTTCTCTATCTGAAGCAGTTTTAACTCTCCCTGAAATAAAAATCTTATTTTCATCTTCTTCTATTTTTGTGGAAATACCAGGCAGGTCTAATTTAGAAAGCAGGTTATCAATGCGCTGTTTAGTTTCGGTTAAATCTTCAGCAAGCACTTTTATATGATAGGGCTTCTCACCAGAATTATCCCAAATCACAAACGTGGTAACCCCGGCAGATTTAGGAACCAAGGTTATCTGGTCCTTAGTAATATCAGTAACGTCAACTACATTAGGATTGCCGATAACAACACGGGTAAGAGTATTTACAGAGATGGCCTTAACTGAACCTAAATACAATTTAAGCTCTTCGCCTACCTTATCTGAAGCATAGGCATTAATAAAAGACAAAATACAAAATACAAATGATAAAAATAAAAGCGGATAGCGGATAGCGGATAGCGGATAGCGTTTGGATTCTTGATTTTTTATCATATTATTGGGGTAAAGGCACTTTCTCTTTATTTAAACCGCGATATACCTCTACATACTTAATTTCAGGCTTAGGTTCTTCTACAGTGGACTCAGTAGACTCTTCCTTTTTTGGCATCAGATACTGAAATAAAGCGTCCCAATTCCCTGCTCGTACTGGCTCTATTGCCGTATCTGCTGGTGAACGCAAGAGCAATTTAATCTTACTTTGCTCTTGAACAAAAGCGGTCAGATTTGCTTCTTGAGGAGTAAGCGCTAAAGTAATCAGCGGAGAAAATCCTTTTTTTTCCTCTTTCTTATACCGGCCTTCAGGAGCAGTTGGCGCGACTATTTCCTGACCTATTGCCAGAACCAAAACATTTTGAAACAAAGGCACTACTGCTGACTGATTAAATTGCTGGCCATCAGCCGTCTGTGCAGGCAAAGGAATCGTAGCAAGCACATCCACGTAATCTCCCGGCGCAATCATCCCGCCTAAAGCAGCGATATTATCCACTGAAATAGTAATTGCCCTTTTACCCGTCGGGGTAGACCCTGCCAAAGCCCCGCCGCCTAAACGCCTGGTACTACTAGCGCTGGTACCAGCGGCGGAATTAAGTTTACTCAAAGTAATCTGCTCACCCTTCGCGATAGGAGCAGTTGTCGTCATACCCGCGATTTTATCAACAGAAGTAACTGCTTGCGACTGTAAATATTGATTAGGGACAATCGCGGGCTCAAACATATTCGGCTCTATCACTTCACCTTGAGGGATATCTTGTCTGGCCATTAACACCGCTGTCTGATCTGTTTGCATTTTAGATATGGCCCTACTCACCCTCTCGCGCTCTACTGACTTTTCCTGATCAATATATGTTTTGATCATAACCAATGCCACAATACCCAAAATAAGGCCAATTATTAAAAAAAGCTTCTGTTTTGGTATCTGCGGCAATGCCATTATTTTACCTCTCCTTCATTCCATTCAATTTTCGCGTCATGAAAAAGCTTCCCAATCAACTCTTCTACTTTTTGCTGCTGCATCATAAGAGTAAGCCCGCGCTCAACATCATTCCATATCTCAGAAAGCGGTTTTTGCTGTCCCCCGCGCTTGGCCTCTACCTTTAACATATAATAACCATCTGCTCCTTTAAATATACTGCTGATTTTACCTATCTCTAAAGAGTCAGAAAAAGCCACCGCATCAAACTGCGCTGTTTTCTTGCCTCTTTGAATATTTCCAAGATCTCCGCCGTTTTTAGCAGATGCTGACTTGGAACGCTCTTTTGCCAAAGCAGCAAAATCCGCTCCTTGCAAGAGCAGAATCATTATATCCCGGGCTTCTTGTTCCGTGGGAACCATTATTTCCCTAATCTGCCTTTCCTCCGGCTCTTTTAGCTGTTCTTTATTTGTATTATACCAAGCTTCCACCTCTTTAGATGAAGCCTTTATTTTTTCTGTTTCCTCCCGGACTAATTCCATTACCAAAAGGTCTTGCTTAGTCTTTTCCATGGCCTTTGATATTTCTTCATTTTTATCTATACCCCTCTTCAATGCCTCCTGATAGAGTAAAGTTCGACGCAGAAGCTCGGTCTTAAGGTATTTAATCTTCTGTTCATTTGTAGTAATCTTCATTTCCTGCTTATCAGCGGGAACCACCGCGTTAAAAGAGCTGACATCCTCATTCAAATCATTTAAATCAATGACGGTATTATTTATCTTGGCGACAACCGCGCCTTTGGCCGCGGGAGTTACGAGCGGCTGAGCGTTCTCAACAGTCTTTTTTGATTTTGGATTTAAAAAACCTAATTTTTCACAACCTATAAGAGCGCCAAACAAAAAACAAAAAATAGAAAAAACCAACAATCCTTTTTTCATTTCTCTACTCCTCCTTTTTCATATCCGCTATTCATATTTTCCCACGATTATCACTTATTTATTTTATACCACAAAATTCTTAAAAAGCAAGAAATTTTTTTTAACCTGGGTGGGCAAGCCCACCCCTACGCGACGATTACGCAATGTCATTCCGGAATGTTTTAATCCGGAATCCAGTAAATCTCTTTGCTTTATTTTTCTTTGCGTTTATCTTTTACATAATTACTTTTTCCTAAACTTTTAGCAATTTTTTTTAACTCCGCCCCGATCTCTCCTATCTGGGCAACATGTTCAATCTTTCGAAATTCGTTCGAGACTATTCCTATGGATATAGATAGGAGCGAAATTTTTTGTTCATTGCCCCAACGGTCTTTAGCAACAATGCCTCCCTTTTTTTTATCTTCTTCGCTATAAAACAAAGAAGACATCTTATCGAAATCATCAATTATCTTTTGGCAAAGATTATCCGCTGTCTCTAAATTCGTAATAATCACAAAATCATCTCCTCCAATGTGCCCAATAAAATCATCCGCGTTTCCATATTGGCGCGTCAGGCGTATTAAAATTCTGGCTGTTTCTTTTATTACATTATCTCCGCGCTCAAAACCATATTTATCATTATACGCCTTAAACTTATCCAGATCCAAATAACAAACAGCAAATAAAGATTTATCTTCGAGCCTGCGCGTACATTCATTTAATATGGAAACATTTCCGGGCAGGCGCGTTAAAGGATTTGCCTCAAGGTCTCTTTCTGTGCGCCTTAATACCATGCGTATACGCGCAAGCAATTCCTTTGGCTCAAACGGTTTTACCACATAGTCATCCGCGCCAGCATCAATGCCGTCAACCCTATCGCTAATATCCCCTTTACCGGTAACCATAATTATCGGCAAGTGACTTAAAAGCAGATCTTTTTTTACAAGCCGGCAAACTTGACGGCCATCGATTTTAGGAATTTTATAATCCAACAAAACCAACCCCAACGGTTTTGTATTAATAATCTTCAAGGCCTCCTCTCCGTCACAGGCCTCCAGAAGCTCATAATTTTCTTCCGCTAAGGTAAGCTTTAACACATCCCGGATATCCGGATCATCATCAACAATCAATATTTTTATAGGCATTTTATTATATGTAGAGCGTAGAGCATGAAGCGTAGAATTTTTTCTCTACGCTATACGCTAAACGCTATACGCTATTTTACGGGTAAAGTAAAACTAAACGTCGCGCCGGCGCCGAGTTTACTTTTTACCCAGATTTTTCCACCGTGCGCTTCTATAATATTTTTCACCAAGGCTAATCCCAACCCTGTACCTTTTACCTGTTGATTTATCAAGCTATCTACACGATAAAACTCTTCAAATATCGCCTCCCGCGCTTCCTCCGGTATACCTGAACCTGTATCAGCGATATCCACTTGTATCCAAGCGCCAATACTAACAGCGCGGATAAAAATCTTTCCCGCGACAGGAGTAAATTTTATGGCATTGCCAACAATATTAATAAATACACGCTCTATTTGATTAACATCTATCAAAACCTCACTTGCGTTAACGGGAATATCAATACTTAATTCTATTTGTTTATCTTTTAGCTGCGCGGATAAAAGATCCGCGGCTCTGGCGGAAATAATTTTCAAATCATACGGCTCAATTTTCATTACCTCTCTTCCGGATTCAATACGCGATATATCAAGCATGTCATTTACCATATGCACAAGCTCATCACTATGCCGGTTAATCTTTTCCAAACGTTCCCGCACCCCCAAAGGAACTTCGCCCAATTTCCCGGCAAGCAATATCGCGGCATACCCTTTTATTGAAGTAAGCGGTGTCCTTAGTTCATGAGAAACGCTAGAAACAAAATCGGTTTTACGCTTGCTTATTTTCTTTATACCTTCAATAACCAGCGCCAACTCCCGTGTTCTTTCTTCAACTTTTTTTTCTAATTCCTGCTGGACATTCCATGTTTTTTCAAATAACCGGGCATTCTCCAAAGACTGGCCTAATTGATTGGTAAGAATGGTTACTAACTCCTCATCCCCCTCGGTAATTAAGGTATCTTTATTCTCCGTTCCCACAAACAAAAAACCCTTATCGCCATCTTTTGGCAATAATACAGAAAAAATAAACGCGCTTACCGTAAAAAGGCTGTTTATCGTTTCTTTCGCGATAAATCCTTCAACCGCCGAGGTTGATGAAATAGTCTTCTGAATTTTAATTAAATTTAAGAATTGGCTTCCGTTTGCTTCAATAAAAGCCTTAACTATGCCAACATCCTCCGACACATAACCTATATTTAAATAAAGATTGAATCTGGAGTCCTTTTCGCTGTATAAAAAAATCAGCGCCTTTTCAAAACCAATCTCCTTCAGACGCTCAACCTCAATCCTCTTAAATATCTGGGGTTCCTCCAAAGTCGTACTTATCGCGCGGGTTAATTCTTGCAAAGTATAAAGGCTGGTAATCTTTTTATCCAATTCCTCCTGGATTTTGTTCAACTCCATATCGGTGCGGATAATAAGCTTGGACTGTTCATCCATCCCCTCTAAAGATTTATTTAATTTATCCACCTCCAATCGCAATTGCTTTATTCTTTGTATTTTTAAAAAAAGGGCTATACCTAAAAAGATTATCGTAAGTATGCCAGCGACATCTAAAGGTGTAAACGGAATATCTAATATATTTAGCATATTTAGTAGGGGCGGGGTTTCCCCGCCCAAATGTAGGGGCTATTTCCCTACCGCCAAAATAGTTATTGCCTGATTATGAGAATACGCGCTTTCCGAATACTCCATAATTTTTAAAGGAGCATATTCTTTGCAGGTGCACAAGCCGATTATAGGAGTGTCTCTGCCAAATTCCTCCTGAATAATTTCTAATTCTTTATTAACCTGTCTTCCTAAAAGCATAAACCTAAAAACAGAATCAAATACCAGCACAAAATCAATCTTTTTCTCAAGCATCCCCTGCTTTGCTTCACTAGCAGCCTGCCGCGTAGCGTCAAGAATAGAATCCTTCGCCCCAATCATAAAACGTATCTGGCTATTCACAGGGACATCCCCATGAAAAACAAGAGAACCATCATTTCTGATAGAAATAAGATTTCTTAAAAGATATTCTTTTTTTCCGCTCAAATATATTCCTATAGGATAAAACGCGGCTATACGCTTTAAGTCCTTTGTTAATTCGGGAATTTTTCTGGCAAAATACTCTTCGTAAATTTTAACTGCCGGTTCGGAATCTATTTTATAAACGGTATTACGAAAAGATTCTGTTACAAAGCGCGGCTTTCCCAAAGGTTTCCAACCATGCCTTACACCCAAACCAAAATTTAAATTACCCCCCAAAAGAATCCCACAGGCGGCATCATTATAAATCTCCTGATTAAGATAAAGATAATTTTTTTGAAAAACCGGATTATCCGCTGTTGAAGCGCCAACCAAAGGAAAACTTTTCCCAAATTTATCCTGGAGGCCCAATATCAGGTCTGCTGTATTCTTAATTAATCCGTCGCAAAAAATAACACTCAACTTTCTATGGATATCTTTGGCGCCGGATAACAATTTTTCCGCTAATTCTTCACCCGCTTTATTTATTGATTTTGTGCTTATTTTTTCAACAAGGGCCGCGTTAAAATAAATCTTTTCCGACAGACTTATAAGCATAACCACAAGGCCATGCTTAAGAAATCCTTGATTAGACATAACCGCAAGACTGCTAGAGCCAACTATAGTTGTTGGGCCCAGGAGTCTTGAGATAGTTTTCAAAAATAACGGGTGAGCAAATTCTACAGTACTAAAAACAATAGCAAAATCAATTTTATCTTTGGTTATGTACTTCTTCGCGCGGAATAAAGCTTCTTTTGCCGCTTCAATATAATCTTTTGCTATGCTAACACCTACGCCGACTTGCATGATTATTAAATTTCACTCCCTGTTAAGGCGGTTCACGAACCGCCCCTACCGATATAATATTCGCGAATGCCTCTCAGGCGATCTCGGGCGGTTCGCGAACCGCCTCTACTATTATATTGAAATTAATGGGTGGGTCAACAAATTTATTGACCCTGTTAAAAATTATGGTATTATTTATTAGGGGGGCGGTTCACGAACCGCCCCTACACAATATACGCAATACACACAATATACGCAATACGCCGTACGCAATACTGCGTACACCGTACGAAACTCTGGCCTCATCGTCTAGCCTGGTCTAGGACATCACCCTCTCACGGTGGAGACACCGGTTCAAATCCGGTTGGGGCTACTTATGATATTCCTGCAAAGATCTTACCTTTAATTCTTTCTTTATCATTGTCTCAATACCACTTACTGAAGCCTTAGCGCCAGAAATAGTTGTAATATAAGGTATATTGTATAAAACTACATTTGAACGAATCTTGACTTCATCCTCACGCGGAATTCTTCCTGATGGCGTATTGATTACAAGTTGAATCTTACCATCCTTTATAAGGTCTATGATATTGGGCCTGCCTTCGGCAATCCTAGGCAAGACCGTAACCGAAATATTATTCTTCTTAAGAATAGAAGCGGTTCCCAAAGTAGCGTAAATACAAAAAGATAACCCTGCTAACTTCTTAGCGATAAATATCGCCGAATACTTGTCTTTATCGCACACAGAAATAAACACATTACCTTCTTTGGGCAAACGCTGTCCAGCGGCAATCTGACTCTTAATATACGCCCGGTCAAAATCCTTATCAATACCCATTACTTCGCCAATAGACCTCATCTCCGGGCCTAAAATAATATCAACTCCCGGGAAACGGTTAAAAGGAAACACTGATTCTTTAACTGCTACGTGTTTTGGAATTACTTCTTGGGTAAAACCTAAATCTTTTAATTTTTTACCCAATATAACTTTGGTGGCAAGTTTTGCCAGAGGCACGCCTATCGCCTTAGAAACAAAAGGCACTGTTCTTGAAGCCCGGGGATTTACCTCCAAAACATAAACCTTACCATCCTTAATCGCATACTGCACATTCATTAATCCGACAATATTTAACTCTTTCGCCATCTCATAAGTTGCCTGCCTAATCTTATTTAATATATCCTTGGAAAGGGTGCAAGTAGGAAGAGACATCGCGGAATCCCCGGAATGAATTCCAGCTTCCTCTATATGCTCCATAATCGCGCCAATAACAAAGTCCTCTCCATCACCGATTAAATCCACATCAACTTCAATAGCGTCTTCCAAAAATTTATCTATCAACACCGGATGCTCGCCAGAAACCTCTGAAGCTTCCTTAATAAATCTCTCTAATACAGCCTCCTCATAAACAATCTCCATTGCCCTGCCGCCCAAAACATAAGAAGGCCTGACTAATACAGGATAACCGATTTTTCTAGACACCTCTTTTGCCTCTTGAAAGGTAAAGGCAGTTCCATTATCCGGCTGCAAGAGCCCCAACTTATGCAGCATCCGCTTAAAACGTTTTCTATCCTCGGCAATGTCTATGCTCTCAGCGCTTGTGCCTAAAATGCGGACGCCGGCCTTGCGCAAAGAGACAGCCAAATTAAGCGGAGTCTGGCCGCCAAACTGCACAATTACGCCTATTGGCTTTTCTAAATTAATGATATTTAAGATATCCTCCAATGTTAACGGCTCAAAATAAAGCCTATCAGAGGTATCATAATCCGTAGAAACTGTTTCTGGATTACAATTTACCATCACGCTGTCAATGCCCTCTTCTTTTAAAGCATAAGAAGCATGGCAACAGCAATAATCAAATTCAATCCCCTGGCCAATACGATTAGGTCCCCCACCCAAAATCACCACTTTCTTTCTTATTTTTTGTTTATCCATTTTTTGACCTCTTTTACTGCTTCTTTTATTGTATTTATTTTAACCCGTGCAATAGAAATAAGCACCGAGACGGCAAGGAAAAGTTAAGGCTTAGGTTTAGAATTTACTTGATTTTCAACCTTAGCCTCAACCTTAACCTTAGCCTATCTATTTATTGCGCCTGGACAGAATCGAACTGTCACCACCAGCTTCGGAGGCTAGTGCGCTATCCGTTGCGCTACAGGCGCGTTATTCACTTTGAAAGTTTCGATATCCAATTAGAAGAAGAAAAATAATTAAATACCATCCAACCTATAATTATTCCTCCTGCAAGATTACGAAATCCTAAATCTAAACCGATATAAAAAAGAATCTCATATATTGATTTTATTTCTGAAGAAAAACTCTTTACTCTAAAAATATAGTAGCTCACTAAAAAAACAAGGCTTAAAATAAACAATGGTAACACTGAAATCAACCAATATTTAATGTAGCGCCAACTTCTAACTGAAACAGAATACCACTCTTTATCAGACCACATCTTTATTAATCTTCTCGCTGCAAATTTCCCGAAAAAATCCCGAAAACAGAAACCGATTGTAAAAAGAATGATTGAAGGTAAATATAAGTTTGCAAATATAGAAAAGGGATTACATCTTAATTTAGCAGCGATTGTGCAGACAAAAGGAATCATTAATAAAGAAGCTTTGATGTTAATTGCCATAATAAACACTGCCATCCATAATGTAATTTTTCTTAAACTTAAATATGTCTCCCTTCTGAATCCCTGGGGAAAAGATTCAAATTGCCCCCTAACATTTTCAATGCCATGGAAACAATCCTGGCAAATACTTATTTTATCTTCAAAAATCTTTCCACAACCTAAACATTTCTTTTTCATATTCCAGCCTTCTGCAAAATTTTTGTTACGAATTCTTTATCCTCAACTTTAAACTGCTGTATTGAAAACCTCTTAAAATCCTTAGCGCCTTTTTTAGCTAGGATACCTTGCATATAGTTCAGGCAGCGCTCATTTCCTGCGCCGCTACCGTAAGTAGTAAATAAAACTACCTCTTTACCTTCTATTCCAATGCAATTATCTAAATAAGTATTTACTGCGGGGGCCGGACCAAAGGCCCAAACCGGGGTTCCGAAACAAACTAAATTATAAGAAGAAAGGTCGAAATTAACGTTTTGTATCGCGGCTTTTTTATGCCAAAAAGCGCGACTTACCTGCCTTAAAAATTCATCCGGCTCATCAATAACCTTTACCTCAATAACATCAACCTCATGCTTTTTCTTTAATTCCTCAAGTAAAACATCGGCTACTTTTCTGGTATTTCCGCTGCATGAGTAATAGATTATCGCGCTTTTCATTTTTTTAAAATAGTTTCAACTGCTCTTCGCTGTTTTTCTTTTTTTCTTCTTCGTCAAATATGGAAATTGTCCCATATTCTCCGTCGAAACCGGCTTTAATATTTACCTTAGCTTCGCGCATCCCTAAAACTCCTTCGGCTATACGGCTAGGTAAACCTTTTAAAAGCTCATCCTTTGACGCGCGTAATAATATATCAAATTCTGTGCCGAATTTTGTTACACAGGCGCGATATTCTCTCTCAACTGCTACTGATTTTTTCCCCACGCCTTTTGCCCCGGCAATAATCTCATCTAAGGGAACAAGATTTTTAAATGGAATACTATTTGGCGGAACAAATCCCTCTGGCCGATCAGCAAGCTGCTCAATACGGTTCATTACGCCTACAGTTATGGATTTGCCGCATTTAGGGCACCTGCCATTATACTGTTTTGTTTCTTTCGGAGACCACCTAATTCCACAAAGCCGATGTCCGTCATAATGATATTTTCCTTCTTCAGGAAAAAACTCAATGGTATATAAAAATCGTTTTTTATCTTTGGTTTTTAGAACTTCTCTTATAGTTTTATAATCCAGTTCACAATTAAACACATTTGCCTCGCGGCCTATCTTTTGAGGACTGTGTGAATCTGAATTACTGATTAAAGTAAATTTATCTAATGCTGACAATCTCCAATTCATTGCCGGGTCGCTAGAAAGCCCTGTTTCTAAAGCAAATATTTTGGGCGTTTGTTCTTCAAAACAATCCTCAATTTTATCAAAGCCAGACGTCGAACCAAACACAGAAAACCAGGGAGTCCAAATATGACCGGGCACAATCATACAGTTTTCATCAATATCAAAAACAATGCGCGCTAATTCCGCGGCATCAAGCCCAAGAATCGGCCGGCCGTCTGAGGCTAAATTACCAACACAGCCAAGCCTATCATTAATTTTATCTACAGCCTTAAAAGAAGGAGCAAAAATTATGTTATGAATTCTATAGGTCTTGCCTTTTTTAGAATAAATACTGCTTATCTCAACGGTCAAAATAAAATAAACGTCATTATATTTGTACAAACCGTTTGCGCAGTCTTCTAAGTTATGTTTTAATTCTTCTAGCCATAAATAATGGGTAAAATCACCTGTCCCCATAAGGGTGATGCCTTTTAATTTTGCCCACTCGGCAATATGCTGGACATCCATATTGCGGCTGGTTGCCCTTGAATACTTGGAATGAATATGAAAATCGGCGATAAATTCCATGTTTCCCGCTAAAATTGCACAAAACGAGTATTACGGGACTGTTGCGAAATTACTAATTTGGTGTCATTCTGAGGCCGAAGGCCGAAGAATCTCGTCGATGATAAGATCCGTCGCTGCGCTCAGGATGACAAAAAATGGTATTTCGCAACAGCCCCATTACTCGAAATGTGTAATCTTGCCGCTATAAATTACGTATTCTACTACGCTTTTTAATCTTCCTCCTAAAAACGCGGAATTTTTAGACTTAGAGATAAATTCTTCTTTCTTCACTACCCATTCCTTATCCGGAGAGAGCACAATTATATCCGCGTCGCATCCTACACTTAACGCCCCTTTGTCTATTCCTAAAATTTTTGCCGGATTAAGGCACAATTTCTTCGCCAAATCCGGCCAATCCAACAAACCCGTTTTAACTAGTTCAGTAATACTTACTGCTAATTCTGTCTCTAATCCTGTCACGCCAAATTCCGCGCGGTCAAATTCAATTTCTTTCTCATTTTCAGTATGCGGCGCGTGATCCGAAGCTATCACGTCTATTGTCCCATCGGATAAACCCTGCCTGATTGCCAGCATATCCTCTTTCGCGCGCAACGGCGGATTCATCTTAAAATTTGTATCATAACCAAAAACCGCCTCTTCAGTCAAAGAAAAATAATGCGGCGCGGTCTCACAGGTTACTTTAATTCCATTTTTCTTAGCCCTGGCAATTATCTCAACCGACTCCTTAGAACTTACATGGGCAATATGAATAGGCGCGCCTGCCTTTTCCGCTAACTCTATATCACGCTGAACTCTTTTATATTCTGATTCTCTGGAGATTCCTTTCAGGCCCATACGCGTGGAAGTTAAACCCAAATTAACTACCCCCTTCGCGGAAAGTGCCCTGTCTTCACAATGGCTGATTACCAAAATATTCTGCTTTTTTGCCTGCTTTAACGCCTCAAGCATTAGCTCATCGCTATCTACGGACGCGCCGTCATCAGAAATTGCAATTGCTCCTTCTTTCTTTAATTTCGCGAAGTCCGTCAAATCCCTCCCTAATCTACCCATAGTAATTGCCCCACAGACAAAGACATCCGCTTGGGCTGTTTTCTGAATAACATCCTTAAGTAATTTAATATTTTCTGTTGAATCCATCGCCGGATTTGTGTTGGGCATGGCAAGAAGGCTTGTAACCCCACCTTTAAGCGCCGCCTTTGTCGCGGTAAAAATAGTTTCTTTATCTTCCCTGCCAGGCTCTCTTAAATGCGTATGCATATCCACTAAGCCGGGCATCACAATTTTTCCGGAAGCATCAATAACAGTATCTGCCGCCGCGTTTATATTCTGACTAACTTGCGAAATTTTAGTATTCTCAACCAAAATATCACAAACTTTATCCAGATTATCCGCTGGAGAAATTACACGACCGTTTTTAATTAGTAAGCTCATAGTTCCGTCGTTCGTGATTCGTCGTTCGTGATTCGTCGTTCGTATCTCGTATCTCGTATCTCGTATCTCGTATCTCGTATCTCGTATCTCGT
>CAKKQB010000032.1 GCA_919901915.1 Omnitrophica bacterium GWA2_41_15 | reverse complement strand
AGCGGGCTTGATTCATCCGACTCGCAAAGATACAATTTTTATTTCAAAGAATAAATCTTACCATGCCAGAAAAATATATTTCTAAAGAAATGCTTGCCTGCCTTAAGCAGTACTGGGGATACGCGCAGTTTCGTCCGTGGCAGGAAGATACAATTTTAGCTGTTTTGGATGAACGGGATAGCCTAACGGTTTTACCTACCGGCGGAGGCAAGTCTCTCTGTTTTCAATTACCGGCATTACTTAAAGAAGGGACAGCAATAGTGATTTCACCTCTGATTTCTCTGATGAAAGATCAAGTAGATGGACTTAAAGATATGGGCGTTGAAGCGGAGTACCTTAATTCCAGCCTCACAACTGAAGAACAGAAAGCAATAATCGCGCGTGTCCGTCAAGGCAAAGTTAAGCTTTTATATATTTCGCCTGAACGCCTGCGCACAGAAGGAACTATTAATTTATTAAAATCAATTTCGGTATCATTCTTTGTAATTGATGAGGCGCATTGTATCAGCCACTGGGGCCATGATTTTAGGGAAGATTACCGAAACTTATGGAGCATTAAAGAAGATTTCGCTTCAGTCAATATTCATGCCTTTACTGCTACAGCCACTAAAGAAGTACAGTCAGATATTCTTGGGCAGTTAAGACTTAATAATCCACAGATTAATATTGCTTCTGTGGACAGAGCGAATTTATTTTATCGCGTTTTTCCTCGCGTTAATATTATTTCCCAGATTAACGAAGTTTTAAGCAGGCATAAACAAGAAGCGGGGATTATTTATTGCTTGCGCCGTGACGATGTTGATAGCATCTCAACGCAACTTAACAAATTTGGGATCAAAAATCTTCCATATCATGCCGGGCTTTCGGATGAAGAGCGCCATAATAATCAGGATAGGTTTATTCGCGAAGAAGTTGATCTTATTGTAGCTACGGTAGCCTTTGGGATGGGCATAGACCGTACAGACATTCGTTTCATAATTCACGCGGCAATGCCCAAAAGCATTGAACATTATCATCAGGAAACCGGCCGCGCGGGAAGAGATGGTCTGAACGCGTATTGCTATATGTTTTATGGAAGAGGAGATTTTCAGGTTTGGAATTTCTTTTTGGCTCAATCACCGAATAAAGATGTGATGACGGATAAATTACAGGCAATGTATAATTTTTGCGCGCGGCCGCAATGCCGGCATAAAGAGCTCGTAAGCTATTTCAATCAGAATTACGATCGGCAAAATTGCGAATCCTGCGATTATTGCCTTCAAGAAGTAGAAATGGTTGAGGAACCTTTAAAAATAGGACAGGATATTTTAGGATGTGTAGACAGCCTTACGTTTGCTAATGGACAGGGTTTTGGCGCAGGTTATATTGCCAATATCTTAAAAGGCAACATTACGGATCAAGTTGTTCGTTGGCGGCATGAGCGATCTAAGAATTTTGGAAAAATGCCGGCGCAGCCGCTTGCCTATATCCGTTATATGATTGAACAGCTTGAGGCCCAGGATTTTTTAAAACGCGAAGGAGAATTTTTAACGCTTTCTTTGACTGATTCCGGCAAACAGCTTTTGCGCGGCGAAATTACCCCAATGTTAGCCAAACCATTAATAGCCAAAAAGAAAAAAGAGATTAGCCTGAAGCAAAAAGAAAAAAGAGATACAGATTGGGTTGGAGTAGATGAGGGATTATTTGAATTACTACGCAAAAAGAGGGCGGAATTAGCCCAAAAACGAGGAGTTCCAGCTTATGTTGTCTTTAGCGACAGGTCATTAAAAAATATGGCAGCGCTGAAGCCGTTAACTCGCGATGATTTTGCCGCGGTATTCGGAGTAGGTGAACATAAGCTTAAGATTTATTCTGAAGCGTTTATAGATGTTATCAAGCAGTATATCGCGACAAAAACGAGTTCTTAATACTGATTGACCACGGCGTTTTATTGTGTATAATATATTGATTAAATTAGAGATTCGCGATGATTAGAGAGAATGTTTTTAAAATAAGAAAATGTATTTCTTTGACCTGCTCTAATATTAACCGCGAGGCTTCCTCTGTAATTATTATTGCCGTTAGTAAGGGCAGAACTATTGAAGAGATAAAAGATGCTCTTGACGCGGGGATAACTGATATTGGTGAGAATAAGGTGCAGGAAGCAATTGTAAAATTTAACGCGTTAGGCGCGACGCAAAACGCGCGACGCGTAAAATGGCATATGATTGGCCATCTGCAGACAAATAAAGTAAAAGACGCAGTAAGGATTTTTGATTTAATCCAATCAGTAGACAGTTTCCGTTTGGCGCGGGAGATTGATAAAGAAGCAGTCAAAATAAATAAAGTACAAGATATATTGATTGAGGTAAAAACCTCACCTGAAACCGCGAAATTTGGCATAAAACCCGAAGAGGCTATTGATATTATTAAAGAAATTTCCCGATTGAAGAATATAAATTTAAAAGGTTTGTTCACCATTGCGCCGTTGGCAGGCAGCCTCGAACAAACGCGTCCTTATTTTAGAAAATTAAAAGAGTTATTAAATGAAATTAACGCAATACGCGATACGCAATACGCGATACGAGTTTTATCCATGGGCATGACTCTAGATTTTCCAATTGCTATTGAAGAAGGCGCTAATATGATAAGATTAGGGCGCGCTATATTTGAAAACATGGATTTACACGGATAAATATAAACACGGATTTACACGGATTGCTGATAGGGTTTGTTTATAACAATAATCTGCAGGGATTGCGTAACGTCGCGTAGGGGCGAGCTTGCTCGCCCAAAAGGAGAGAAAAGGGCGGGCAAGCCCGCCCCTACGCGATGATTCACAGGGACGATGCACAACGGCTCGTGGGTATCTGGGCGGGCAAGCCCGCCCCTACACGACGTTTTACAGGAAAGATGTAGCGACCCGTAGGGGCGGGGCTTGCCCCCGCCCTAAATACGAAAGAATCAGAAATATATGGAAAAGACAATTGGAATTATAGGGTTTGGCAATATGGGGTCGGCTATTGCTAATCGAATTAAATCTAAATATAAAGTTATAATTTTTGATAAAGATAAATCTAAAACCAAATGCCTCGCGAGCATAAAGGTTGCCGATACTATTTTTAAGTTAGTAAAAAATACCGATGTAATTATATTAGCAGTAAAACCCCAGGATTTTAATATAATTTTGGCTAAGATTAAAAATTACGCGAAAGATAAATTAATTATCAGTATTGCCGCGGGAATAACCACAGATTATATTGAGAAAAAATTAACTAAAGCATCCGTAGTGCGTGTTATGCCAAATTTACCCGCTCAGATTGGCGAAGGTATGATTTGTTTATGCAAAGGCAAGTATGCTAAAAAAGCGGATTTAGTTTTTACTCAACAATTACTTAAAAGCTTGGGCACAACCTTAAATATAAGAAAGGGGTTGATGAACGCGGTTACCGCTATTTCCGGAAGCGGTCCGGGGTATCTTTACAGGTTACTTCAAGACAAAAAAAAGGAAGAGTGGGAAAAATTTTGTTCTGACGATTTCTTTCCTAAACTTTCTTTGGCTGCTCAAAGAATAGGCTTTAGCATTAAAGAAGCCCGCGTTTTAGCTAAAACCACTATTAACGGAAGCATTAGCTTACTTAAAACCACAGGCTTAACTCCTGAAACGCTATGCCTTAAAGTTGCTTCAAAAGGAGGCACAACTGAAGCAGGGTTGAATGTTTTAAATAAAGACCTAAATTTGGAAGAAGCAGTTAAAGCGGCGCTTGAGCGCGCGAAAAAACTAGAAAGATAATATGGACTATAAACCTACTCTTAACCTGCCTAAAACAAATTTCCCTATGAAAGCTGATTTAGCTAAAAGGGAACCAATTATTCTCGAAGATTGGAATAAAAAGGATATTTACCGCCTTATTCAGGAAAAATCCGAAAACAAACCAAAATATATACTCCACGATGGCCCGCCTTACGCCAACGGTGATATTCATATAGGACATGCTTTAAATAAAATTCTAAAGGATATTATTATAAAATATAACGGCCTGCGCGGTTTTAGTTCAGCTTATGTGCCGGGATGGGACTGCCACGGCCTTCCCGTAGAGCACCAATTATTTAAGGAATTAAATATAAATAAATATCAGATTTCTCAATTAGATTTCAGAAGGAAGGCGTCTGACTACGCCCAGCGCTACGTTTCTATTCAAAAGGAACAATTTAAACGCCTGGGGGTTTTTGGCGACTGGCAGAATCCCTATTTAACTTTAAATGCCGATTACGAAGTAAGCATATTGTATTCATTAGCTGAATTAGTTAAAAAGGGTTATATCTATCATGGCCTAAAGCCGGTTAACTGGTGTTTTAAATGTGAAACCGCTCTCGCGGAAGCAGAGGTGGAATACGAAAACCACGCTTCACCGTCAATATACGTAAAATTTAAATTGGAGGATAACTCGCGAATCCGCGAACTTACGAACTTACAAGCTCGCGAAGGCGCGAACTATCTGGTAATCTGGACCACTACGCCTTGGACGCTGCTTGCCAATGTGGCAGTTAGCGCGCATCCGGATTTTATTTATTCCCTTGTTAAAACAGCTCAAGGTAATTTAATTTTTGCTAAAGATTTATTACAAAGCGCCTTGGCAAATATAGGTATAAAAGAATACGAACTAATAAAAGATGTCTCCGGTAGGGATTTAGAAAACCTTACCTACAGCCACCCCTTTGATTTAAGAACTGGCCGCGTGGTATTAGCTCCTTACGTATCAGGAGAAGAAGGAACAGGCCTTGTGCATACTGCTCCCGGGCATGGGAACGAAGATTATTTTACAGGCCTAAAATATAAATTAGATATTGTAATGCCTGTAGATTCCAAGGGGAATTTTGATTCTAGCGCGCAAGAATTCAAAGGCCAAAATGTTTTAAGCGCGAATAAAAATATAATCGATAAGCTCCGGAATCAAGGAGATCTTCTTTTTAGCGGCTCTCTCCAACATTCGTATCCGCATTGCTGGCGCTGCAAGACTCCTATTATTTTTAGGGCAACCAAGCAGTGGTTCTTAAAGATTGACCATGAAAACTTAAGATTACGGCTGCTTGATGTGATAAGAAATACTGTTAACTGGATTCCAAAAGCAGGCAAAGAAAGAATCGCCTCAATGATGGAACTAAGGCCTGATTGGTGTTTATCACGGCAACGCTATTGGGGAGTTCCTATTCCGTCTTTAGTTTGTAAAGATTGTGGAAATGAAATTTTAGATTCTTCTGTAATCAGCAACTTTGCGCTCCTTGCGGCAAAAGGAGGTTCGGATTGCTGGTTTGAAACAGATATAAAAGATTTCCTACCCAATGATTTCAAATGCCCGAATTGCAAAAACGATAAATTTTCCAAGGGAACAGATATTTTAGATGTCTGGTTTGATTCAGGGGTAAGCCACCAGGCAGTCATAAAAAAACGAAAAGATTTAAATTCTCCTCGCGTTTTATATCTGGAAGGCTCTGACCAGCACCGCGGATGGTTTCAGTCTTCAATAATCGTGTCAATGTGTATTGACAACAAAGCTCCGTTTGAAAGCGTTCTCACCCATGGCTTCGTTGTAGACTCAAGCGGCAGAAAGATGTCTAAGTCTTTGGGTAATGTTATTTCTCCGTTTGATATTATTAAAAATTACGGCGCGGATGTATTGAGGATGTGGGTTGCCTCTAGCGATTACAATGAAGACATCAGAATATCACCTGAAATTTTAATCAGATTATCAGAGGCTTACAGAAAAATAAGAAATACTGCCCGGTTTATTTTAAGTAACCTATATGATTTTAATCCCTCTACTGATAAGGTAGACTATGCAAATCTAAAAAAGATTGATAAATGGATTTTATTTAAGTTAGAACAGATGCTTGAGGCGGTAGACAGCGCTTACAAAAATTTTGAATTCCATAAAGCCTATAAAAGTATCTATGATTTTTGTAATGTTGAGTTGTCTATGTATTATCTGGATATGGTAAAGGGAAGGCTTTATACACTTAAAGCATCTTCCTTAGATAGAAGAGCCGGACAAACGGCTATTTATGAGGCGCTTAACGCGCTAGTAAAGATAATGGCGCCTATATTGGCTTTTACCGCGGAAGAGATTTGGTCATATATACCCAAAGAAGAAAAAGAAACATCCGTAAACAGCGTGCATCTTTTAACCTGGCCCTTAGATAATCCTATCTTTGCGCAGATTAGTTTAAAAGAAAAGGGGCTAGATATCGAATCAGAACTAAAACCAATCTTTGAAATAATACCTGCCGTAACTGCCGCGTTGGAAAATAAACGTGAAGACGGCCTGATTGGCAGTTCTTTTGATGCTAAAATAAATCTATTGACAAATGATGAAAATCGTTATAGATATCTATATGGGCTAAAGAGTGACTTACTTGAAATTTTCAAGGTATCGCAGGTAGAGATTACAAAGATTAGCTCCATAGACAGTTCAATAAGTATTGCTATAGAAATCCTAAAGCCGGATGGCGCCAAGTGCGCTCGGTGTTGGAATTTTTCTGTTTCAGTATCTCAAACCCAAGAGCTCTGTGAAAGGTGCTTAAATACAATAGGAGAAAAATAGAATGAAAAGTAAATTTAATAAAAAAAGTTTAACTGAATTTAAAAAACTGATTTTAAAACTTAAAGAGAAAGTTACAGGGGATATAAAATGTATATCGGAAGATACGTTAAAAAAATCTCCAAAAGAATCTTCTGGCGATATGTCCGGTTACGCCTTCCATTTAGCGGATGCTGCCACTGACGCCTATGATAGGGAATTTTCTTTGGAGCTTGCTTCCGAAGAAAGAGGCTTATTATATGAAATAGAGGATGCCTTAAAAAAGACAGAAGAGGGGACATATGGTATTTGCGAAAAATGTAAACTACCTATTACAAAGATCAGGTTAAAGGCTCTTCCTTACGCGCGTCTTTGCGTTAAATGTCAAACAAATAAGGAAAAACGATAATCCCCTGATGATTTTTATCGTCATTTCAGCTATTCTTTTCTTGGATCAGCTCACTAAGTTTATAGTTATTAGAAGTTTAACCCTTTCTCAATCCCTGCCTGTTATTAAAGGAATATTTCATATCAGCCTTGTTCGTAATCGCGGCGCTGCTTTTGGAATTCTAAAAAACCAAGCGCCTATATTTATAGTTGCCGCGGTATTTGCTATTATTCTGATTTGCCTGGAACTTAAAAAAAATAAACACAAGAAATTATACGCTATATCCATCAGCCTGATATTAGCAGGCGCCATAGGAAATCTTATTGACAGGTTATTTTTCGGTTACGTGATTGATTTTCTTGATTTTCGCGTTTGGCCGGTTTTTAATGTGGCTGATTCCGCGATAACCATAGGGGCCATATTACTAGGGTGGTCTATATTAAGAACTAAGAGCATAGAGCACAGAGTACAGAGTACAGAGTACAGAAAAAACAAAAAAATCGTAACAATTCAATTCTTGGAAGCGTCTCGTTGTCATTGCGGGCGAAGCGAAGCAATCTTTTTGACGAAATTGCTTCGCCCTTCGGGCTCGCAATGAGACTGTGCCATAATTCGGTTTTGGTGTGTCATTCCGGCGGAAGCCGGAATCCAGATTAATAATATTTTCTGGATTCCGGATTAAAACATTCCGGAATGACGGTTTTTCTTAATTGTGACACAGTCTGAATGACACCGACGGATACTTCCAAAAGCTGAACTATTACAAAAATTCTTACTCTACGCTAATCATGCATCCAATTATTTGTAAAATCGGGTTATTTACTGTTTATTCTTACGGCTTAACGCTTGTGTTGGCATTTCTGTTATGCGTCCAATTAGCTACTTTTCAGGCAAAAAAACAGAATATCGAGCCCGCGATAGTCTCAAATTTTTTATTTTTAGTTTTTGTTTTTGGAATAATCGGAGCGCGTTCTTTTTATGTAATTGAAAACCTAAGCTATTATATAAGAAAGCCCCTGGAAATTATCCTGTTTTCACACGGCGGCTTATCATGGTTTGGGGGGCTATTTTTAAGTATTTTCGCGGGTACCATTTATCTAAGAAAAAAAAGGGAGTCTGTTTATAAAATTTTTGATTTAATAGTTCCTTTTATTGCCTTAGGACAAGCAATGGGCAGAATCGGCTGCCTTTTAAATGGCTGTTGTTTCGGCAAGCCTTCTAAATTTGGAATTTATTCTCCAATATGCGAATCAATTCTTATTCCAACGCAGATATATTCCTCCTTAAGTTTAATTTTTATCTTTATTATTTTAAGATTCCTTCAGGATAAACCTTATAAAAAAAGCGAAATATTCTTCGCTTACCTCTTGCTCTATTCAACGAAAAGATTTTTCATTGAATTTTGGCGCGCTGAAGCAGAAGGTATTTTTTTAGGTCTGACCTTATTTCAAATTATAAGTATTGTGATATTCTGCTTCTCTCTTTTTAAGTATATTCGTCTTCGCGCTAAGTAAATAAATATCTGGGCGAGCAAGCTCGCCCCTACGGGTCGTTACGTAATCACTGCGAATCGTCGCGTAGGGGTGGGCTTGCCCACCCTGGGTTAGAGATATTCCTTAACCTTAAATACGAAAAAACCTATGCAAGAATTTACGTTAAAAGTTCCACTTGAACAAAACCCTACGCGCTTAGACCTGTTTCTTACGGATTTTTTTGAAAAGAAAAAATTAGGGTTCTCGCGCGTTTTTATACAAGAACTAATCCGAAATGGAAACGTAACTTTAGAAAATATAAAGGTACTAAAACCGCATCTTAAAACAAAAGTTAATGATGAATTTCGTATTCTTATTGAGGATAAAGAGCTTCTGACGCTTAAAGCGGAAAATATCCCCTTGGAGATTGTATATGAAGATGACGACTTGGCAATAATAAATAAACAGACAGGTATAGTTGTGCATCCAGCGCCTGGAAATAATGAACATACGTTAGTAAACGCGCTGATGCATCATTTTAAGAAATTGTCGGATATTAATCCGCAAAGGCCGGGTATTGTTCATAGATTAGATAAGGAAACTTCCGGACTCTTGGTTATTGCCAAAAATAACTTCTCACACCTTGCTTTAGCAGGGCAGTTCGCGAAACATACAATTAATCGCGAATACATTGCCGTAGTCAACGGAAAAATGGAATTTGATGAAAATATAATCGAGCTTCCTATCGCAAGGCATCCGGTGAAAAGAAAAATGATGGCCGTTAGTTTTAGCGAAGAAGCAAAATACGCCAAGACTTATTACCGGACATTAAGGCGTGCGGAAGATTTTAGTTTGTTGGAAATAAAGCCATTCACAGGCAGGACACATCAAATTAGAGTGCATCTTAGTTCTCTGGGGCATCCTATTTTAGGGGATGAAAAATACGGAAAACCTCCTAAGCTTGACCGCCTTTATCTTCACGCCAAATCCGTAGGTTTCACGCATCCGTCCACGGAAAAATACATAGAATTTTCTTCGGACATCCCGAAAGAATTTAAAAAATTTATGTTAACCCCAGCAAAAACCGAACATAGAAAAGGAAAAAAGGTATCCTAATATGGCGGAGCAAAATAAAGACAATTATATTGTTCTCTTGGCTGGCGGTTCAGGAAGCCGGTTTTGGCCGCGGGCAAGAGTTTTAGAACCAAAACAATTCCTAACACTGCATAAAAATAAAAGCTTGTTTGAAGAAACTATTTTAAGGATAAAGCCTATAATCAAGCCTGAAAATATATTCATCGCTACTTCCGATTTATATCAAAATCAAGTCATGGAAATAATTAAAAATTATAAAATTCCAATAAACAATCTAATCCTTGAGCCAAACTCCAAAAATACAGCCCCCCCAATCATCTGGGCAGCTATGCTTATTGATAAAATAAATCCGAAAGCAAAAATCGCTTTTCTCCCTTGCGATCATTTAATCAATAACGCGCTAATTTTTCAAAAACTGCTAAAAAAAGCCTTAACTATTTGTAAAAATAAAATAATACTTTTAGGTATTACCCCTGATCATCCGGCTACTGGTTATGGATACATAAGAACTGCCGATAATAGCAATAGTTTTATTTCAAAAGTGGCACATTTCTACGAAAAACCTTCTTTTAAAACCGCGCGAAGATTTTTAAAGAATAAGGGGTATTTTTGGAATAGCGGAATTTTTATCAGCTCAGCCAAGATTATTCTCAAAGAATTTTCGCGCTACTTGCCGGAAACCTATAAGGAACTTAAAAAAATCTCCTCCCCGCGGGAAATTAACAAATACTGGAAAAATATTAAGCCGATTTCTTTTGATTACGGGATCATTGAAAAAACAACTTCTTTGGCGATGATTAAAACTCCAAAAAATTTAGGCTGGTCAGATTTAGGAAGCTGGCAGGCTTGGGACAAGTTAATTAAAAAGGATAAAGATTGTAATAAATTTTTCGGCCAAACTATTGACTTAAACAGCAAAAATATAACAGTATTCGGAAACAATAAAAGGATTATCGCCACAATAGGTCTAGAAGGGCTTATCGTGGTTGACACCCCTGACGCGTTATTAATAACAAAAAAAGATAAAAGCGAAGAAGTTAAAAAAATTGTTGAAATACTAAAAAGTAGGCACAAGCAAGAACACTATCTTCATAAAACTGTTAAAAGAGGCTGGGGCTGTTACACTGTTCTTGACGCCAGCAAAGGCTTTAAAATAAAGATAATTGAAATAAAACCAAAACACGCGATTAGCCTTCAATACCATAACAAGCGCAGTGAACATTGGGTTGTTGTTGAAGGCCAAGCGCGCATTACAAAAGGCAAGAAAGTTTATACTGTTTCTTGCAACGAAAGCACCTATATCCCGATTTCTTGTATTCATCGTATTTCTAATCCTCACGATTCAACGCTTAAAATAGTCGAAGTCCAAACCGGAAATTACTTAGAAGAAGCTGATATCGTAAGGTTAAGCGGTTAAATAAGTAACGCTTCTGAACGATACAAACGTCGCGTAGGGGCGGGCTTGCCCGCCCAAAAAGAAAAAAATAACCGTTAACTTTTTCTCCCTTTCAAAGAAAAAATAAAGGAATCAAGTGAATGAATTAAATGACCTTCCTATCCGTTATCTAAAAGGCATCGGCCCTAAAAGAGCCAAAATATTTATTAAGCTTGGCATAAATACCGTAGAGGATCTTTTGTATTATTTTCCGCGGCGCTATGAAGACCGCGGAAAATTTAGCCGTATTTGCGAATTAAAAGAGGGGCTTACTCAAACGATAAAAGCGCAAATTCTTTCAAAAGGCGAACGACAATCTTTTTATAAACGCGCCTTTCGCATTGCCGAAGCAGTTGTGGGAGACAATAGCGGAAAGCTCAATTGCGTTTGGTTTAACCAGCCTTATTTAAAACAATACCTTAAACCGGGCTTAACTTTAATTCTTTACGGCAAAATTGATTTTTATGCCGGTTCACTGCAAATGAGCAATCCTGAGTTTGAGATTATTTCCGAAGAAAAGCAAAGCCAAGAAGAATCGTTGAATATAGGAAGGATTGTTCCGGTGTACACCGTTAGTGAAGGCCTAACTCAGCGATATATGCGGCGCTTAACAAAATCTGCTTTAGATGAATATCTTCCAAAAATAAATGACTGCCTGCCTTATGATATAAGGACAAGAAATAACCTTTTAAACCTTGCCAGGAGCCTTATAAATATACATTTTCCTGAAAATCTGGATTTACAAAAACAGGCTTACGAAAGGCTTAGTTTTGAAGAATTCTTTTTATTTCAACTGCCTCTGATTTTACGAAAATTAAAGAAAAAAGAAAAAATTGGCATATCTCATCAGGTAGATAGCGAATTATTAAATAATTTTATTGTTTTGCTTCCATTTAAGCTAACCGCGGCGCAGGAAAAAGTACTAGGCGAAATAAAAACAGATATGGCAAAGCCCAAAGCCATGCAAAGACTCTTGCAAGGAGACGTAGGGTCAGGTAAGACTGTGATCAGCGTCGCCGCGAGTATAATCGCGATTCAGGGAGGGTATCAGGCTGTCATTATGGCGCCGACAGAGTTGTTAGCAAAGCAGCATTATGAGAAAATCAGTCGTCAGTCGTCAGTCGTCAGTTGTCAGAATAAGAAAATAAACTTGGGACTGCTTACCGGAAGTTTAAACGCCATAGAAAAAGAAAAGGTTTGTCAGGATATAAAAGAAGGAAAAATAGATTTAGTAATTGGAACACATGCCTTACTGGAAGAAAACGTGAAATTTAAAAATCTAGGTTTAGTAGTTATCGATGAACAGCATAAATTTGGCGTTGGCCAGCGCGCCTTACTGCCCAAAAAAGGCGCTAACCCCGATGTTTTAATAATGACTGCTACGCCAATTCCCAGAACCCTCGCCATTACCTTATATGGCGACTTAGATATTTCGATTATAAATGAGCTTCCTCCGGGAAGACAGCCCATAAAAACCCTGCATTTTAAGCAAGAATTTGTATCCGGCGCTTATAAAATCGCGAAAGATGAACTACGGCGCGGCAATCAGGCGTATATTATTTATCCGGTTATTGAAGAGTCTTACGCTTTGGATATCGCCGGCGCGAAAAAAATGTTAAAAGAATTAAAATCAGGAGAATTTAAAGAATTTAAACTGGGCTTGATACACGGCGCCATGAAACAACAGGAGCAGGACGATGTTATGTTAAAGTTTAAAAATAAAAAATTAGACGCCCTTGTTTCCACCACCGTGTTGGAGGTAGGTATTGATGTGCCAAGCGTAACTTGCATGATTGTTGAATACGCGGAACGTTTTGGATTAAGCCAATTGCACCAATTGCGAGGCCGTATTGGAAGAGGGATAGAGCAAGCTTCTTGCGTATTAGTATCTGATACCCAATCTCTGGAAGCAACCGCGAGGATTGAGGCAATGCTTAAATATAACGATGGATTTCATATTGCTGAAGAAGACCTTAAAATAAGAGGGCCGGGTGAATTCTTCGGCAGCCGCCAGCATGGCCTAACAGAATTAAAGATAGGCAACCCGCTTTCCCAGATGCATCTTTTAAAGCGCGCGAGAGATGAAGCAATAAAATTATTGACTCTTGACCCGCGCTTAGAAGCGCGTCAAAATATACCGCTAAAACAAAAATTATTAAATAAATTCCCCGAATACGAAAAATTAATATTAGTCGCGTAGGGGCGGGCTTGCCCGCCCAGAAACGCAACGATTCCAATACAAACGACCCACGTGAACGACGTCGCGTAGGGGCGGGCTTGCCCGCCCAGACAATTTCGATAATTCGTAACCGGTCAACGAATGAGGGCAACCCAAGATTTACACCCTCGAGGTGAGGATATTTACAAAATCTGCGCACCTCGGGGGTGAAGAGGTTTTATGTTCCGATAATTCATTCCCAATTCATTCCGATTAAACAATTGACACCCTGTATAATTAGTAGTATAGTATTTTTGCAAAATAATATTGTTGACGAAAGGAGATGATTATATTGCCACAGATAGAGATTAAAAAAGATGAATCTTTTGAATCGGCATTGCGCCGCTTCAAAAAGAAGATTGAGCAGGAAGGTATTTTAAGAGAAGTAAAAGAACGCCGGTATTACGAAAAACCCAGCGAACGCAGAAAGAAAAAAGCAAGAGGAAAAAAACCGCAATGAGTTTGGCTCTTTCTACATCGTGGAATGCCTTTCGCCATAATAACGGCGAAAAAATGCTCTCTGAGATTAAAGAAGTAGGTTTTGAGGAAGTAGAGTTAAGTTTTAACTTGACTTCTTCCATGATCAGGGAGATTGAAAGATTAGTCAGGGATAGGGTAATTAAAATCACAAGCTTACATAATTATTGCCCTATACCGGATGGTTTTTCGCGAAAAGTGGCTTCGGCTACGGATAAAGGAAGCCGAACCACGGCCCTCTGGCCAGTGGCTTCGGCTACGGATAAAGGAAGCCGAACCACGGCCCTCTGGCCAGTGGCT
>CAKKQB010000031.1 GCA_919901915.1 Omnitrophica bacterium GWA2_41_15 | reverse complement strand
ACGATTCACGAATAACGAGATACAAAACATCTCCGAACAACTGATGAAGGAAATCGTCCTTCCGGCAATTACGGAAGAAATAAATACCTCACCACGCTACGCGCCTTTACGCCAGATTTATTACTCGCTTATTTTAGCAGAGTGGTTTAAAAGAAAACAGCGGATAGCGGATAGCGTAGAGCGTATAGAAAAAACAAATTCAACTAACGGGCAACCGGCTAACAGGCTAACCGGCACACCGGCAAACCCATATGCCCCCTACATCAACTCCGGCACAACCATTGGCTTAGAATCCCAGGTTCCCTGGGAAAAACAAGCTCTCTGGCAAGAATACCTGAAATCCTATAAAGAAGGTGAATATAAACTTCAGGATACTATCTTTGGACTAAAGCGGATGTATTTTAGCGGGGGGATAATCTTGGGCTCTTCTCCTTTAAACATAATATCCCAGAAAGACCATAATAATACCCCGGAACAATCAAGCTCCTTCCAAGATCCCAATAAAATAATTGCTATAACCACTGTTCCCGATTCAGATAAGCCGCTAGATAATATAGAAATAACCACCGTAAATGATAAACTTTCAGATGACAATATCTCTTCGCCTCTGTCAACCTTACCGAAAAAAGAACAAATTGATTTAAACCAAACAAGAGAACTCGCCAAAAAATTAAGGGGCTTATTTGGCAAAAATAAATACCTTAGAGAAATTTCTGAAAAAACATGGGGGGAAATATTAAGCTTTAAAGGTGTTAATTTATGGCAAACATCTGACATTAAAAACGGCTTCCTTATCAAACAAGGAACAAAGGTTAGAAGCGAATCCGAAGAAGAGCCGGCCATATTTCTCATTCTGGAAGGCAACTATGCCATCCTTGATGAAACATATGGAATAATTCCTGAAAACTTGGGTCCAGGAAGCATTGTGGGCGAGATTGGCCTACTCTTAGGTTACCGTAATGCCTCAATACGGATAAAAAACAAGTGGCAACAATCACAGGTCTTAGCAATACCAATAAATGTATACAGAAGCTTAAATACTTATTCCGGCGTACGTCAACTAAACGAGCTTGCCAAACAAAGGATAGAGCAAGTAGAAAAAATAAAGGAAGCGGCAAAAAGAAAACAATGTTTATTTTTATTAAAAGAGTACTCCACGGACACTAAGCTAAAGAAAGCCTATCAACTGCTTAAGGAAAAAATAGAAGCCAGCTCCATTAAACACCTTGTCCTTTATCACGCCCCCCTTCACTGGAATGAACTGCTTGAATTTATTGATACGCTCACCCCTGAAATTAATATCTTAAAAAATAGAGAAAAAATTCATCAATTAGCTCGTCTTGCCGCTTATTTTCATGATATTGGTTATTATATCCCCGTAAAAGGAAGATTTACCGCCCAAGGCCACGAAGAAAGAAGCAAAGATTTCGTCAAAGAAAATCAAGCAACGCTTGAATTAACTGAAATTGAAGTTGAGATAATCCAATTTATGATTGACTTTACCAAGATTAGAACAGGAAAAGATTTCAAAAAAGAAGTAGAAAAAATTAACCGGGCAATTAAAGAAATAGGGACGGGGGAGCTGTCAGACGAAATCAAAGCCTTTCTTAAAGAAATTATCCCTAGCCTAAACTTAAACCAGCCAGAACAATTATGCCTTATCCACGACGGGCTTATATTGGGTAAGGTTCTAGCAGTAGCTGATATATATGGGAATTCCAAAGTCCATCCTTCTCAAATACTTAATCTGCATCAGGAACTTGTCATTGAATTCCTAGAAACATCCGAACCTACCATCTTAGAGCAAATTTCTACCACGGAAGAATTTCAAAAATTTATTTATAACCAACGCCTAAAATATCTCATAGAAAAAGACGGTATAGAAAAATGGATCCCGGAAGATTTAAAGAAAAACAGGGAAGAAAATCTTAAAATATTTCAAAAATTTAAAAAATCAATTAACAATATAATGCTCAAAACTAATCCCAAAGAAGACGAGGAAGCCTTAGATGCTCTTATTAAAAATCTGGGTTCTAAAATAACAGGGAATGAAATTATCTTACAAATGAAAGAAGAAATTAATCAAATTCGCCGGCATTATATTCAAAATATTCAAACCCTAAGAAAATTAGGGAGAAAACTGAAAGAAAAAATTCAAAGCTCAATAAACAAAATAGAGCAAGGTTTTAAAAATATCGATGAGAATAAGCAACCGGATAATGTTAGTAAAAAACTGGCCGAGATAATAATATTGGTTAAAAACTTAGATCTACGTTCTCTATCTAAGGAGATTCTTAACGAAAACGATACTTTTCAAAGAGAATTAGCAATAAAAGTATTTACGGAAACTGTCGGGGATAGCCTGGAAAATTGTCTGGGAAGCATAAGGTCATCTTTAGAAATATACCAAGAATATAAAGAAGAAGATTTTCTCGAAACAGCAAAAAATGATTTTAAAATTTTCCAAAAAAAAGTAAACACTTTGGCAACGTTACCTCAAATTATAATGCATTCGGACTCAACTAATCATACCTATGTTATTAACTTAGAACAAAGCTCCTCTGTCTTATCTATTTCGGATAAAACCGACGCGACGGCAAACAAAGGTGACGGCGGAATCGATTTTTCCCAAATAAGCCTTACTCTTGAAAACGATCCATATATCTTAAGCCTTAATCCCGCGGACAAAAAGATCCTTTACGCGGCCAGCGCCTTAGAAAAAAACAGAATCAGCCTCGCCCTGCTTTATATCCATGAAATAATGCTACTTTTAAAAAATAATATCGTTAAAGATATTCAAAACAGAAAACTACTACTAAATATTCTTAGCCAACTTAATATTTTTAACCCTACTGAGACTGTTACAAAATACACCAAAGTTGTCATCGTCGGGAATCAGGCTGTGTCGCAATAGCAAAATGTGTGTCATTGCGGGCGAAGTAGGGGCGGTTCGCGAACCGCCCCTACGATGAAACATTTCTCGTCGGAAAGAGATTGCCACGCCCGCCTTCGGCGGGCTCGCAATAACACGATAGGGATTGTGACACAGCCTGAATGACGGTTTTAATACATTTCGCGACAATCCCCTGCTACGTTATCCAGAATCTCCGGAACATATACCATTGATCAGGATATCTGCGTATATAATCCTCGAATATAACCTTATACTTCCTGACTATCCCCACCAAATCATTATCTTTTTTTCCGCTAGGAATAAATTCTAGAGGCCTTTCAATCTTGAGAACGAAACTGTCATCTTCATTTCTTAACATAAATGCCGGCACGATAGCCGCGCCTGTCTTTAAAGCAAAAGCTGCCGGCCCCTTTGGAAAACAAGATGGCCTGCCAAAAAAATCAACAATAACGCCTTTTTCAGTAAAATCCCTGTCCGCGGCTAAACCTACCATTTTGTTTTCCTTTAACGCATTAAGACACGCGGCCACCGCTCTCCCCAGAGGAACCACCTTCATTCCCTTACTTTCTCTTTGATAATTAAAGAGGTCGTCCACCTTTTTATCTTTATGCGGCAAGGCAACTACATAAAATTGATATCCTAAGATCGCGGTAACAACACCCCCTAATTCCCAATTCCCTAAATGCGCGGAAAGGACAACCACGCCTTTCCCCTTAGAAAGCGCCTCATCAAAATAATGCCTATTCTCAATCCGGATATTATTTTTTATATACCGCGCGTCCAATCTTTGAAAACAAAAAAAATCCACCAGATATTTCGCGAAGTTTCTGAATGCCCTTACGCTTATCTTTCGAATTTCATTGTTGGTTTTTTCCGGAAATATTATTTTTAGGTTTTCTCTTACTGCTTTGCGATCTTGGTAGGCAAAAATATAGTGGATGTCTGAAAGAAATGCCGCTATTTTATAACTTAATTTTATAGGTAAATTTAAAACAATGGCTTGTCCCGTCCTATAAAGAAGATAGCTAACCATTGGCTGAATCAAGCAATAACCTGGCTATGTCCATGCTCGCGTTAGGTTTGGCTATGCAATATGCTAATTCACGAATTTCATTCAACTTGGCGGGATTTTTCAATAAATATTCAACCGCGAGGTTTGTTTTCTTCGGATCATCTACTTTAATCGCCGCGCCTTTCTCGGTAAGATAAGCCGTATTGCTAGCTTCCTGCCCGGGTATAGGCTTAACAATAACCATAGGAATCTTTTTTGCCAAAACCTCCGCGGTTGTAACGCCTCCCGGCTTAGTAATAATAATATCGCTAGCGCACATTAATTCATGAATATTACCAACAAACCCATAAAGCGAAATCTTTTTTTTGTATTTTTTCAGCCTTCTTTTAAGAGAATTATAAAGTTTTTTATTAGTTCCAGTTACGACAATCTCCTGCATAGGCCCTTTTACTTTTTCCAGCGACCTAACGATGGTCTTTATCGGCCCTATCCCTTGGCCGCCGCCCATAATCAATACAGCAGGAACACTCTGGCTTAAATTAAGTTTCTGAAAAAGCTTTTCTCTATCCAACACCTCATTAAATTTTTGATCAAAAGGAATTCCTAAAGATTTAATTTTTTTTAGCGGCACCTTTTTTTCTGTAAACATCTGTGAAATATCATCGGAAGGAGTAACATAATAATCCACCGCGTCATAAACCCAATAAGAATGCGGAATATAATCAGTAAGCACGGCCACCAACGGCAAGCTTGAATTAAATGTCTTCTTGTAATCCGCGACCATGCCGCAGGGAAATGCTTGAGTGCAGGCAACCGCATCAGGTTCAAATTTATCAAACAACAATTTTAATTTCGGAGAATTAAGCTTGTGTATCGCCTGTTTTATCTTTTCTACCCTTTTTACTATTTTGGGATTGTCATAAAGATACTTCCATATTTGTGGGGTTCGCTTAATGATACCCATATAAAGATGATTAACAATCTTTTCAGAAACAGGGTTGGTATAATTAAAGGCATTAATATTTAATACCTCTGTTTTCGGCGAAAGCAGCTTTATCGCGTTTTCAATTGCCAAAGTAGCGCTATGATGGCCGGAGACTTCGGATATGTACATTAAAATTATGCGTTTAGTAAACATACTAAAACAACCCCTTTTATTTCAAAATATTTTTTAATTATATGCTATCATGGGACTGTTGCGAAATACCAAACTTTGCGTCATTCTGAGGCCGAAAGCCGAAGAATCTCGACGCTGATAAGATCCTTCGCTTCGCTCAGGATGACGAAAAAGGGTATTTCGCAACGGTCCCATCATGCGTGTCCAAATTAACGGTAGCATCTCGACGGAAAAAAGATTTCAAGATTTGATTTCGCGAAGTGTCAAAAACGAGCGAGCGAAACAATGACACTAATTTAGACAACCACGATATTATCTACTATAATTATATATACAGAATAAAGCCTTATTTGTCAAGCTGTCTTTGAGAGATTGCTGCCTATTTTTGGATTATTTCAGCAATCTCTTTATTCCTCTTGTATGACAGCAAGCGTCTCGCCGATGTTTACCGTATCGCCTTCATGAAAGAAAATCTCAACAATCCTGCCTAAACAAGGACTGGGTAAATTGAAAGTAGACTTATCAGTGGTAAGCTCCACAAGATCATCTTTTTCGCTTACTTTTTCGCCATCCTGGTAATACCAATAAGAAACAGTTGCTTTATCAATACCTTCGCCTAATTCAGGCAAAACAACTTTAATCATTTTCTATACTCCTCCCCCGTAACCCCTTAAGCCCATCAATCATTTCAGGGCTTCATAAATAGCTTCAGAAAGCGTTGGATGCGCAAAAATTGTACTCCTAACTTGAGATACCTTTAACCCCGCGGATACTGACAAGGCCATAATAGAGATTAATTCAGTTGCTTTTGGCCCGATTATAGAAGCGCCCAATATTTGATTACTTTTTTTATCAGAAATTATCTTTATAAACCCTTCTGCTTCATCTAAAATACGCGCCATTCCTAAACCTAAAAAATCAAATTTATGCACATCTACATCAATATTGTTCTCTTGCGCCTTTTCCTGACTCATACCAACACTAGCAACCTCCGGATCAGTAAATATACAATTAGGAACAGCCGCAAAGGAAGCGTTGAAGCCCAACTGGGCGCGACCATTAACGATTCTTTCCACAGCAGCCCTACCTTGAAAACTGGCAAAATGAGCAAGCATTGTTTTCCCTGTACAATCGCCTGCCGCGTATATATTAGCGATGTTTGTCCTAAAGCAATCGTCAATCGCGATTCTATTCTTGTCTAGAATAATCCCTAATCTTTCTAAACCTAAACCCTCTGTGTTAGGCTGCCTGCCAACGCAGATTAAAACTGAATCATATTCTTTTAAGGCTACCCCTGTTATATCAGTATCAATATTTACCTCAATGCCCCTTTTTTTAAAAAGAGACTCTATTTTCCTGGCTATCTCTTTATCTTCTCCCGGGAGCAGATGAGGCATCTTCTCTATTATCCGGACACTACTTCCGAATAACGAAAATAAACTCGCGAATTCACAGCCAATCACTCCGCCTCCGACAATTAAAAGAGAACGCGGAATTTCTTTTAAATTTAATATATCATCGCTTGAAAGTATCTTTATACCATCGAACCTGTATCCGGGTAATTCCGCGGGTCTTGAACCAGAAGCTATAATAATGAACCTTGTTTTAATAACTTTATCCGCTATTTTTATTTCTTCTTCCGACAAGATCTCAGCTCTGGAATTAATAAAATCAATTCCTTTAAGCATAAATTGCATCCCCTTAGCGAGCTGCCTTATGAGACTGTCTTTCCTCTCCCTGACTTTAGCAAAATTTATTTCGGGCGTCATAGGTTCGAGCCCGAAAATTTCTGATTTTCTGGTAAGCGCGAATACTTTTGCGGATTGAATTAATGTTTTGGTAGGAATACAGCCCTTATTAAGGCAGGTCCCGCCGATCTCTGACGCCTCAATAAGGCACGTTTTAAAACCAAGCTCTCTTGCCCTTAAAGCCGCGTTAAAACCAGCCCAACCAGCGCCAATTATCGTAAGGTCATACATATTAGCTTACCAGTTATCTTGTTAGCCGGTTTGCCAGTTAAACCCCCTAACCCACTCAAGCGCTCACTGGCTGACAAAAAAGAGGTAACTGCCTAATAAGTTCCCGGATAGTATCAGCAGATTTGTTTAGCTTATCTTTTTCTTCTTTATTTAAGTCTAGTTCGATAATCTTTTCTATCCCATCTTTGCCCAAACAACAAGGAACACCTATGCAAACATCATTTAGGCCATACTCTCCATTTAAATAAACGCAAATTCCGATAACACGTTTTTCATTTTTAGCAACAGCCTTAACTAATGCCGCGGCCGCCGCGGAAGGAGCAAAATACGCGCTGCCACTGCCTAACAAAGTTAAAATCTCAAGCCCCCTTTTAAACGTTCTTTCAACAAGAAATTCTATTTTTTTATCATCCAAAAATTCATTGAGCCTGACACCCTTTACGGTAGTAAATCTAGGCAAAGGCAGCATCCCCTCGCCATGACTTGCAATTACTGTCGCCTCAATATCCGCAACAGGAATATTTAATTCTTTCGCTATTAAATTAGCAAATCTAGCTCCATCCAAACTAACCCCCATACCAAATACCTTAGACGGCTTAAAACCAGTCGTTTTTAAAACAAGATAGGTCATTAAATCAAGCGGATTCGTAACCACAATAACTACCGCTTGAGGGCATAATCTCTTTATGTTTAAACTTATCTCTTTTATAATCTGGGCATTCTTATTAAGAAGTTCTTCACGGCTCATACCGGGTTTTCTGGCAAGGCCAGCGGTAATAACCACAATATCAGAATCCTTAATTTTATCCAAATCGCTTGACCCCTCAATACAATAATCGCATTTTAGGATAGACCGGCCATCATCTAAATCTAAACACTTACCCTGCGCGAGGCCTTTGGCGATATCAATTAAAACGATCTCGCCTACGCCTTCCTGGGCAAGACGCATCGCCGTTAAACTCCCTACGTTTCCAGCTCCAATTATAGAAATTTTCATTTTTAACAAAAAAATAAACCGCTAGCCACTAACCACTAATCACTAATTTTTTTAATAATCGCATCTGCCATTTCCATGGTGCCGACCGCGGTGAGGTCTCCTGACGAGGGCTTTAAATCATAGGTTACGAATTTACCCTCAGCAATAACCTCTCTAACCGCATTTTCCAATCTTTCTGCCGCATTATTTTCTTCGATATATTTAAGCATTAACACTCCGGATAAAATCATTGCCGCGGGATTAACCTTATTCAACCCCCTATATTTTGGCGCTGAACCATGCACCGCCTCAAACACGGCTATTTGTTCGCCGATATTAGCGCCCGGAGCAACTCCAAGGCCGCCGATAAGACCGGCGCAAAGATCAGAAACTATGTCACCGTAAAGATTAGGTAAAACCAAAACATCAAAATTATGCGGCCTCTGCACCAACTGCATAGCCATATTATCCACTATCATATCCTCAAAAGCTATCCTACCTTCGTAATCCTTTGCAACGTCACGCGCAACTTCTAAAAACAGGCCATCAGTAAATTTCATTATATTTGCTTTATGCACCGCGGTAACTTTCTTACGGTTATTACTTAAAGCATACTCAAAAGCAAACTTAACTATTCTCCTGGAAGCGTATCTAGAGATTGGCTTTATGGAAATACCTGAATCCGGACGAATCTCCTTTTTGGAACATTCTTTTATTTCTTCAATAATCCTTTTTGCTTCAGGGCTAGATTCCTGAAATTCTATCCCCGCATATAAATCTTCGCTGTTCTCGCGAATCACCACCAAATCTATATCTTTATAATGGCTTCTCGCGCCAGGACAAGATTTTATGGGACGCAGGCACACATATAAACCTAAGGCCTGCCTGATTGCCACATTTACGGAACGAAACCCAGAACCAACAGGGGTAGTAATCGGCCCTTTCAAAGCAACCCTATTCTTTCTTACAGAATCTAACGTATCTTCGGGAAGAAGGCTTCCCAATTTTTCTCTCGCCGTTTCTCCCGCGAGCTTCTCTTCCCAGCTAATATCTACGCCGGTTGCCTCAATACATCTTCTAGCGGCCTCGGTAATCTCCGGGCCAATACCGTCACCGGGTATAAGAGTTATTTTATGTGTCATACGTAGAGCGTTTAGCGTAGAGCGGATAGAAAAACTATACGCTATACACCATACATTAAACTTCGGGTAACTTTTTATATTTCTTATAATAGTTAATTATACCGCCTTCTTTTAAAATTTCTTGCATAAATTTAGGGATCGGCTTTATCTGAAGCTCTATATTCTTAGTTAAATTTTTAATTATCCCTTTATCTAAATCTATATCCAAAATATCATTTTCATCTATTTTTTTTGTATCTACTTCTATTAATAACAAACCGATATTGAAAGCATTTCGGTAAAATATGCGGGCAAAGCTCTCAGCCAACACAGCCAATATACCTGCCTCCTTTATCACTAAAGGCGCCTGCTCCCGGGATGACCCCATCCCAAAATTCTTACCCGCGGTAATTAAGGATTTAGCCGGAATTATCTTTTTTGAAAAATCCGGATCTATATCCTCCATTATATGCTTAGATAGCTCTTTTATATCCGTAATGGCAAATTTATATCTCCCGGAAATAATAAAATCCGTATTTATATTATCAGCTAACTTTATAGATTTACCGGATATTTTCATTATAGCTTCGGCTATAGGATGCCGAACCATAGCCTTGTGGCAAAGGTATTTTTAAATTATCATTATAATTGTTTAAACTCTTCTGGATTCTTTACTTTTACCAACGCCGCGTCCAAAGTAATTAAGTTTTGCCGAACCGCGTCCTTTAACGATTTATCCATCGTCTTCATTCCATACTGAAAACCTGTTTGCATAAAAGTAGGTATCTGCTCGATGTGCTGTTCACGGATAAGATTTCTTATGCCCGGGGTAGCAATCATTGTCTCGCAAACTAAAACTCTACCTTTACCGGAGGCATGAGGCAATAACAATTGCGAGATAACCCCCTGTAGACAATCCGCTAATTGCAATTTTATCTGCTGTTGTTGATGAGGCGGAAATACGTCTATAATTCTTTCAATAGTCTGAGGCGCGTCAGGGGTATGTAGAGTTGCTAAAACAAGATGCCCTGTTTCTGCCGCGGTAAGAGCCGTAGATATAGTATCCAGATCACGCATCTCACCCACGACTATAACATTAGGATCCTGCCGAAGCGCGTGCCTAAGCGCTGCCGCGAAAGTATGCGTATCTGAATAAACCTCTCTTTGTTTTATAATACTTTTTTTATTTTTATGCACAAACTCAATCGGATCTTCAATACAAATTATAAGCCCATCCCTTTCGATATTAATAAGATCGACCATTGCCGCTAAGGTTGTAGTTTTTCCCGTTCCTGTCGGCCCTGTAACCAAAATCAAACCATTAGACCTGCGCGTAAGTTCCGCGACAACTGGCGGCAAACCAAGTTCTTGTATTATGGGTATCTTTAAAGGCACGCGCCTAAAAGCCGCTTCCACTGAACCCTTCTGCAAATGCACATTAACACGAAACCTATCCATATCAAGAAGCGCCAGAGAAAAATCAAGCTCCATGTCCTTCTCAAATATTTCCTTCTGCGTATTAGTTAAAACGCTGTAAATCATCTTCTTTAATTCATACTTACTCAACACCTCCAAATCAGTCCGCGCTAATCTACCATCAAGACGCAGAACAGGCGGCTCATCTTCAGTGATATGTAAATCAGAAGCGCCTTTTTCAATACACAATAAAAACAAATCTCTTATTTCCATATTATCACCTCATATTAACGTATAGCGTAGAGCGTAGAGCGGATAGAAAAAAATAAAAAACAGAAACTAAACGCTATACGCTATACGCTAATAAAAACTATACGTTAAACATTATAAAAACTCCCTTGGATCAGCAATATAACCCTTAATCGCGGACGCGGCCACAGTCGCGGGCGAAGCTAAATAAATAAAAGCATTGGGATTACCCATCCTGCCTTTAAAATTTCTGTTAGCCGAAGAAATCACTATTTCGCCATCCGCGGGAACTCCATTATGCGTACCCACGCAAGAACCGCATCCGGGCGAAACAACCACAGCGCCAGCCTTAATAAATATATCAATCAAGCCCAGCTTCAAAGCATCTAAAAATATAGCCTTTGAAGCTGGCGCGATTATGAGCTTAACCCCAAAAGCCACCTTTCTTGCTTTTAATATAGAAGCGGCTACCAAAAGGTCATTGAGCCTTCCATTTGTACAAGTCCCCAAAAATGCCTCATTTATTTTCACTCGACAAGCAAAAGTTTTATTAGTCGAACCAATGACGCTTTTATCAAGAGAGGCGTTTTTTAATTCATCTATTGATTTTACATTATCAACAGCATGTGGACAAGCAACAAGCGGCTTAAGTTTAGAGATATCAAATTTCAGAACGCTTTCATACTCCGCGTCTTTATCCGCTTCAACAAAGTTGTTTTTTTCACACTTAGGGGTTATTGCCTTTAACCAATTAAGCGTCTTTTTATCCCTCGGCATAAATCCAACTTTCGCGCCCATTTCCACCACCATATTGCAAACTGTAAAACGGCCATCCATATCCATCTCATCAATTACCGCTCCGCTAAACTCAACCGCCTTATAAGTTACCCCGTCAGCCCCAATCTTTTTAATAATATAAAGTATGATATCTTTCGCGAATACGCCTTTAGGCGCTTTCCCGGTAATTATTATTTTCACTGTCTTTGGAACTTTAAACCAGTTTTTTCCCGTAGCTAAAGCAATCGCTAAATCCGTAGAGCCTACACCCGTAGAAAACGCGCCCAATGCTCCATGGGTGCAAGTATGGGAATCCGCGCCTAAAACAAGGTCCCCCGGCAAAATCTGACCTGATTCAGGAATAACATGATGGCACACCCCGCAGCCAATATCATATAAATGAACATTAAATTCCTTCGCGAAAGAACGCATCTTCTTGTGCACACGGGAAACACCCTCGCTCGGAGAAGGCGCGCTATGATCAATAACCATGCAGAATTTTGTTTCCAACTGTTTTATACCCAATTCCTTTATTCTATCTATAACAATGGAAGATGTTCCATCTTGAGCAAAAGTAAAATCGATTTTACATATAGCAAAATCGCCTGCTTTCAAGTCTCTTCCCGCGTGACTACTTAATATTTTTTCCGCGATTGTCTTACCCATTTTTAATAGCGTAGAGCGTCTAGCGTAGAGCGGATAGAAAAAACTAAACACTATCCGCTAAACGCTAAAACATTGATTTACATTTTTGCGTCATACCTTATTTAGCCATTCCTCCAGCCTGTTCATTCCCTTTTCCAACTGCTCCATAGAAGTAGCAAAACTTATACGCACATAATCAGGCTCGCCAAAACCATCTCCTGGAATAAGCGCCACATATGTTTCATCAAGCAACCTCTGGGCTAAACTCAAAGAATCCAAACCTGTTTTAGAAATATTACAAAAAATATAGAATGCTCCTCTTGGCACAACACAACTTATCTTCTTCATTGCCCCAAGCCTCATAATACAGTATTCCCTTCTTTTCTGAAACTCACAAGCAAGTTCTTTTATGAAATCTTCCTTCCCCCCAAGCGCTGCCTCTGCCGCCTTTTGGGCAATTGAAGTAGGATTAGACGTAGAGTGATCCTGTAGCTTAGACACTGCCTCAACTACATCGAGCGGGGCGCCCAGATAGCCAATGCGCCAACCAGTCATAGAATAGCTCTTGGATAAACCGTTTACAGTAATCGTAAGATCGTATATATCTTTATTAAAGCTAGCAATGGAAAAATGTTTCAAATTATCGTAAATAAGTTTTTCATATATCTCATCACTTATAACAAAGATATTTTTCTTTACGCAAATATCCGCCAAATCAAGCAGTTCCTCTTTTGTATAAACAGAACCCGTCGGATTAGAAGGACTATTTAATATGAACACCTTTGTTTTAGGGCTTGAGTGTTTTTCTAAATCTTTTACCGTGATTTTAAAATTATTTTTCGCGGAAGTTTTAATAAAGCGCGGAATTCCTTCGCAGACATGAACCATTTCAGGATAACTAACCCAATAGGGAACAGGAATCAAAACCTCGTCTTTAGGATTGACTAAGGCAAGCAAAGCGTTAAAAATACTGTGCTTGGCGCCGCAAGAAACAACAATTTGGCTGGAAGGATAATCTATGGAATTGTCTTTTTTAAATTTATCGGAAATGAGTTTTTTTAATTCAGAGGTTCCGGTTGTAGGGGTGTATTTAGTAAATCCGTTTTTTATCGCGCAGATAGCGGCATCTTTTATAAAATCGGGGGTATCAAAATCAGGCTCGCCCGCCGCAAAACTAACCACATCACAGCCTTGTGATTTTAACTGTTTGGCTTTCGAGGTTATGGCAAGAGTCGGAGATGGATGAATCTTCTTTAAGCGTTCCGCAATCCTTGTATCTATACGCATGTCCAGTTAGCCGGCTAACCTGTTAACCTGTTAACCTGTTAGCCTGTTAAAACGGGCAAACGGACAACGGGCAAACGGGCATAACGAATTTATTATAAAGAATCACTTTTTTTCTTAAATATACTTTTTATACCACCAAGAAACTTCTTGGCAGGCTTTTTAACAATAGGCGGTTTCTCTTTAATGGCGGTATTTTCCTGATGCTCTTTTTCTTCAACAATTTTTTCTTTAAGTTTTTTGGGTTCCTTTTTCTTAATCTCTGTAAGCTCAAATATCACCACTTCAGCATTATCACCGCGTCTTGAACCAATTTTTATAATTCTTGTATAGCCGCCTACCCTGTTAACAAACCGCGGGCCGATTTCGCTAAAAAGCACGCTTACTAGCTTATGGTCGCCAAGCATGATAAAGGCACGCCTTTTCGCGAAAAGGGTATTCACCTTAGCCAAGGAAACAAGCTTTTCAACCAATGGCCTCACTGCCTTCGCCTTAGCGCAAGTAGTTCTAATGCTCTGGTGTATAAATAAATTTGCCGCCATGCTCTTCAACGTTGCCTTACGCCAACTAGTAAAACGATTTATATCCAGCCTTTTTTTTCTATGTCTCATATTGTCCTGTCAAATTAATGTTTTAGCGTTTAGCGTATAGCGTTTAGTTTTTAGTTTTTCTATCCGCTATCCGCTATACGCTCTACGCTATTTCTTTAATTTCTTATTATCCACCTGCATGCCTAAAGTTAAACCCATTCCGGCAAGAAGTTCCTTTATTTCAGTTAAAGATTTTTTACCAAAATTCTTAAAAGCCAATATCTCATCTTCTGTTCTCTTTACGAGATCCGCGATAATCTTAATTCCCGCCTCCCCTAAACAGTTTGAGCTCCTTACGGATAACTCAAGTTCTGTAATTGGAAGCGAAAGTTTCTCATAAAAAATAGTTTCCTCTTTGCTCACCTCGGGCTCTTCCTCTAAAGATTCTTCCGGCAACTGCCCAAAACCAACAAAAATATCGAAGTGCCTTTGCAGTATATTTGACGCGTAAAGAAGCGCGTCCTTCGACGTTATCGCCCCATTTGTGAATATCTCCAAAATCAACTTATCATAATCGGTTCGCTGGCCTACTCGTGTATTCTCAACAAAATAATTTACCTTCTTAATCGGAGTAAATATAGAATCAATCGGGACCTGGCCAATAGAAAAATTTTCCTTTTTATTTGACTCCGCGCTGACATAACCTCTGCCTTTTGAAACCTCCATTTCAATATTGAGCTTTGTATCTGTAGTTAATGTAGCGATGTGTAAATCCGGATTGATAATCTCTATCGTTTCATCTGTCTCAATATCCTTTGCTTTTATCTCCCCCTTCTCTGTTTTTTTCAAATATATGGTTTTAGGAATTTTAGAATGCGACCTTAACACAATATTCTTTATGTTCAAGATAATCTCCGGAACATCCTCAAGCACACCCGGTATCGCAAAAAACTCATGCTGCGCGCCGGCTATTTTAACGGAAGTTATAGCGCTCCCCTCTATTGAAGAAAGCAAAACCCGCCTTAAGGAATTCCCTACGGTAACACCGTAACCTCTTTCAAAAGGAGCGGCAATAAACTTTCCATAAGTATCGGTATATGAAGACTCATCACACTCTAATCTTTTTGGTAACTGAAAATCTCTCCATTTTATGCCCATCTTACCTCCTCACTTCGTTTGTCGGTAAATTCTAACCTTTGTTATTTTGAATATAACTCTACTATCAGCTGCTCATGGATTGGTTGTTGTATATCCTCCTTTTCCGGTAACCTTACAACCCTCGCAGACAATTCATTCAAATTAAATTCAAGCCATGAAGGAACAGTTCTATCTTTAGAAATCTCCAAATTCTCCTTAATTTTATTCAACGCCTTTTCCTTTGTTTTCACCTGAATAATATCGTTCACGCTTATCAAATAAGACGGAATATTTACGCGAATAGAATTCACGCAAATATGATTGTGCCTCACAATCTGCCTTGCTTGAGATCTTGAATTCGCCAGGCCCATACGAAATACCGCATTATCTAATCTTGTTTCCAATAACTGCAATAGCACCTTGCCGGTTACACCCTTTGTTTTTGAAGCAACCTCGAAATACCCGCGAAACTGTTTTTCCAGAACCCCATATATCCTTTTTACTTTCTGCTTCTCTCTTAACTGCACTCCGTAATTAGAAAGTTTCTGTTTTCTGGCCGCGCCATGCTGGCCTGGAGCGTAAGCCCTTTTCGTCATAGCGCACTTTTGCCCAAAACACTTCGTACCTTTTAAAAATAATTTTTCTCCTTCACGACGACACAACCTACAAACCGCATCAATATACCGAGCCATTAATTTTTATCCTCCCTTGCAACCGCAGATTACGCAGAATCCTCTATTAACTACACGTTAGCAGAGAACGTAAAAATTTTCTCTGCGCCTTTGCGGAATCTATCTTTTTCATTCTTGTTCTGCGCCTCTGCGGTTACACTCTCCTCTTCTTCTTAGGACGGCATCCATTATGAGGGATAGGAGTTACATCTTTTATGGAAGTTATGATAAGCCCCGCGGCTTGCAACGCCCTTATCGCCGATTCACGGCCAAATCCCGGGCCTTTCACCAACACAGCCACATCCTTAATCCCTACATCTTTAGCCTTTCTTGCCGCATCAGCAGCGGCTATTTGGGCAGCAAAAGGTGTGGATTTCTTTGAACCGCTGTATCCAACACAACCCGGAGCTGACCAGGCAATCACATTTCCCTGTTTATCAGTTATAGCAATTATTGTATTATTAAAACTTGCCTGAATATGAGCAACCCCTGAAGTTACGCCTTTTGCGATTTTTTTCTTTTTTGCCTTATCTTTAATAGCCATTAAATCCTCCGTATCTCGTATTACTACTTCATTTCCCCTTAGGCGCAACTGCCTTAACAGGTGCGGCAGATTTCCTTGCTTCCGGTTTCTTTACCAGGGCTAAACCGCCTTTACGCGGGCCTTTTCTGGTTCTAGCGTTAGTGCGCGTTCTTTGCCCCCTTACTGGAAGGCCTTTCTTATGCCTTGAACCCCTCCACGAACCGATCTCCACCAATCTCTTTATGTTCTGAGATATATCACGGCGCAAGTCACCTTCAACCATAAAGTTTTTTTTCTGTATAACGCCAACGATATGCGAAATATCATCTTCGGTCAAATCTTTAGCGCGTTTACTAAAATCTATATTTGCCTCTTTAAGTATTATATTAGACATCGCCTTACCTACCCCATAAAGATATCTCAAAGCAACATCAACCCTTTTTTCCTTAGGAATATCAACACCTAAAATTCTCGGCATATGCCTCCTCGCTTTCGCTTATCGGAATTAAAATGCATTACCCCTGTCTCTGCTTATGTTTAGGGGTAGAACAAATCACCCGAACTACGCCTCTTCTTTTAATTACCTTGCATTTATCGCAAATTTTCTTTACTGACGCTTTTACTTTCAATTTTAATTTCCTCTAAATTAAATTTCCACTTTGCAGAGTGAAAACTATTTAATCCTAAAAGTTATTCTCCCTCTATTCAAATCATAGGGAGACAATTCCAACCTCACTTTATCTCCCGGCAAAATCCTTATAAAATTCATCCGCATTTTACCTGACACATGAGCCAGGACAACATGCTTATTTTCAATCTCAACCCTAAACATAGCATTAGGAAGCGTTTCAATTATCTTTCCTTCTACCTCAATCAGTTCTTCTTTAGCCATTTTAATGATTAGAGATTTAAAATATTATCAATTTAACATCGTCAATATCTCCGGTCCACGCTCTGTAATAGCGACCGTGTGCTCAAAATGCGCTGATGGAAAACCATCCTTACTTACTACTGTCCAGCCATCTTCCAAGGTAAGAGTTTCCCATGTTCCCATATTTACCATCGGTTCGATAGCAAATACCATACCGCTTTTTAATATTGGGCCTTGATGAGGTTTGCCAAAATTAGGTATCTGAGGCTCTTCATGCAAATTAAATCCTACCCCATGGCCAGCAAATTCCCTTATCACAGAAAAGCCATTTTTTTCTACATAATTTTGAATAGTTGAAGATATATCGGATACGTGATTTTCGGGCCGAGCCTGTTTTATACCTAAAACCAGCGCTTTTTTAGCCACTTCAATTAATTTCCTTAAACGCGAACTTATTAGGCCTACTGGCAAGGTAATCGCGGCATCGCAAAAGTAACCTTCATAATTTATACCCAGATCTAAGCTTATGATATCACCCTCTTTTAATTTTCTATCAGCAGGAATTCCATGAATAATTTCTTCATTTATAGACGCGCATATGCTCGATGGAAACCCCTGATAACCCTTAAAAGCAGCTACAGCTCCCTCTTTGCGTATCAATTCTTCCGCGATTTGATTTAGTTGAGCCGTAGATACGCCTGGTTTTACTGCCTTACGCAATTCTTTCAAAACCCTAGCTAAAATCTTGCCTGATTTTCTTAACATCTCTAAATCTTTTTCGGACTTTATTGATATTTGCATCACTTTGAACACGAATGTCCACGAATTCTGATCGAATTTCCACAAATAATTCGTGATAATTCGTACTTACTTTATTCGTGTTAATTCGCGCTTACAAGACTGATGATTTTATTCAAGACAATCTCAGCATCCTCATCACCTGACAAGCGATGCAGCTTATGCCGGACCTCGTAATATTCTAATAAAGGGGAAACCTCTTTTTCATAAACCTCAAGGCGCTTTTTTACCGTTTCCTCATTATCGTCGTTTCTCTGATAAAGCGCGCCAAGACAGGCATCGCAAATTCCGGCTTTTTTAGGCGGCATATTTTTTATATGAAAAATTAATCCGCAATTACTGCATACCCTGCGCCCGGTGAGCCGCTGTAAAACCGTTTTCTCGCTAGTATCAAGATAAATCACAAAATCAATACTCAAATTTTCTTTCAAAAAAACTTGCTCTAAAGTCTCCGCTTGATTAATATTACGCGGATAACCGTCTAACAAAAAACCATTTCTAACATCCGGTTGGCTGAATCGTTGAGTTATCATCTGGCTAACCAGATCATCAGGAACAAGCAAACCGCGCTCCATATAATCCTTCGCCTGTACCCCTAACTGCGTAACCTCCAAAACATTTTTCCTTAAGATATCCCCTGTAGAAATATGCGACAAACCAAATTCTTTTGATAATCTCTTCGCCTGGGTTCCCTTGCCTGCTCCCGGAGGGCCTAATAATATAATTCTCACCTAAAAATCTCCATAATCGGTTCTACTTTTAAAGGATAAAACTTTGCTACGCTGATTTTAAAATTTTAACTTTTGAATTGAACTTTTGACTTTTGACTTTTGACTTTTTACTTTTTTTGCTATCTTCTTCCCTTAATCTGCCCTGACTTAATAAATCCATCGTAATGATGCGTTAAAAGATGTGACTCTATCTGCTTTAAGGTATCCAGCATTACTCCCACAGTAATCAATATACCTGTGCCGCCGAAAAAAGAAGCCACCAAATATGGCACTTTAAGCCATGCCATAAGAAAATCCGGAAAAATCGCGATAAAAGCTATAAACGTAGCGCCTGCCAGCGTAATCCTAGTCATTACATAATCCAAAAACTCAGCAGTGGCAGCTCCCGGCCTTATCCCCGGAATAAAACCTCCATATTTCTTCATATTGTCGGAAAGATCAGTGGGGTTAAAAACTATAGCGGTATAAAAATAGCAAAAAAACATAATTAACAACGCATACACGGCAGTATAAAGCAAATGCCCCCTGATTAAACCCTGCGCCAATCTTTGAAATCCTTCATTAGGAATAAATGAGGCCAAGGTTGCCGGAAAAAGAATTATTGATTGGGCAAAGATTATAGCGATAACTCCGGCTGTATCTACTTTTAAAGGTATATAGGTACTCTGACCGCCATATACTTTTTGCCCTACAACTCTTCGCGCGTATTGCACAGGTATTTTTCTCATTGCCTGAGTAATCATGATAACCGCAAAAACCACGCCCACAAGTAATGCCGACATAACTACTAAAGTAAGAAGCTGAATTTGCCTATGTGAAGGAGCAAACGGAGAGACTAAGTCATAGAGTTGCTTTAACGCTGAAGGAATCCTGGAAATAATACCCGCGCTAATAACTAAAGATATACCGTTACCAATCCCTCTTTCCTGTATTTGCTCACCTAACCACATAATAAATATCGTACCAGTAGTTAATGTAAGCACAGTTAACATTCTAAAACCCCAACCCGGATGCATAACTATTCTCAAACCCTGGAAACGCGCCGGATTCTCAAGCCAAAGAGCAATAAAAAATGATTGAACTATTGCCAACGCGACTGTCCCATAACGAGTATACTGATTTATTTTTTCATATCCCGCTTTACCTTCCTTGCTTATTTTTTCCAACGCTGGCACAACCGCGGTTAAAAGCTGCAAAATAATTGACGCGGAAATATAAGGCATAATTCCTAACGCGAATATAGTAAGCTTCTCCATTGCGCCTCCGGAGAACATATTAATTATGCCAAATATTGCCCCTCCTTGAGTTTTAGCGACTCTACCAAAAAAATCAGCTAAAGCCGCTCCATCTATTCCGGGCGTAGGTATGTAACAACCAACGCGATACACAACAAGAAGCATCGCGGTAATTATAAGCCTTCTTTTTAAATCAGGAATTTTAAATGAATTTATTAACGCACTAAACATTTTTTAGGATATATATATAAGCGTAGATTTCTCTACGCTATCCGCTCAACTGTCCCGCCCGCGTTTATAATACTCTGAGAAGCCTTTTTAGAAAAAACATGGGCACAGACACTGACAGGATTTTTTATTTCCCCGCCACCCAAAATTTTTACTAACCCTGCCTTATCTTTAATTAAGCCTTTTTCCTGCAGTAAATCTAATGTTATAATTGACTCACTCAATCTGCTTAAATCGCTTAAATTTACTAGTTGATATTTTTTCTTAAATTTACTAGTAAAACCTCTTTTAGGCATTCTGCGAATCAAAGGTGTTTGTCCACCTTCAAATCCAGGATAAAAATCTCTTCCCGCGCGAGAGGTTTGCCCCTTGCTGCCACGCGTAGAAGTCTTACCATGCCCGGAACTAGGGCCTCGGCCTAAAAGTTTCTTCTTTTTCATAGCCCCGACTGGCGCTTTTAGATTATGTAATCCAACTCCATTTTCTATCTCTTTCTTTTCCATTTTTCCCTTATTAATTTAGTTATCACTGAAAAAACCGCATGTTTAAATTAATTTGTAGGGGATCAATTTATTGAGCCCGTCAAAATATATTTTGCGGGTCGGATGAATCCGACCCCTACAAAGGGTTTTTCAGTATTAACCAGTTTAAGAAACCGCTAAAGTATTCCTAAAAAACTACACCGGCGGCCTTTATATTCTAGATATTTACTAAATTTTTAAATCTTGCAGGCCCTTTACCGTAGCCTTGATAACATTTACCGGATTATTAGATTTAAGGCACTTGGTCAAAATATCCTTAATTCCCACGGCCTCGCATACCGCCCTTACGGGTCCAGCAGCAATTACACCTGTTCCTTCTGACGCGGGTTTCAAAAGAACCTTTGCCGCGCCAAATTCGCCTATCACTTCATGAGGAATTGTTGCACCCTCAAGAGGCACTCTAATAAGGCTTTTCTTTGCTTTAAGCAAAGCTTTGCGTATCGCGTCAGCAACCTCATTTGCCTTTTCCTGCGCGAAACCTACCATACCCTTTGTATTACCTACTACTACCAAAGCGCTAAAATGCAACTTTTTACCGCCCTTGGTTACCTTTGTTACGCGATTAATCGTAATTACCTTCTCTATTAATTCTGACTCTCGCTCAATATTGATTTCCCGCATTTCTTAAAGCTCCATTCCTTTTTTTCTTAAGGCCTCAACAAACGCCTTTACTCTCCCATGATATAAGTAACCCGCGCGATCAAACACAACCTTTGTAAAACCCGCTTCTTTTGCTTTTGCGGCAAATATCTCGCCTAAAAACCGCGCTGCTTTAACATTACCGCCTGTAGCAATGGCCTTAACAGCGCTCGAGGTAGGCTCCGTCGAACTACCTAGAGAAAGTTTTTGCTTTATTTCTTTATCATTAGTAGACACAGAAATCAAAGTCGTATTTTTTACATCATCTACAAGTACGGCATAAAAATGCAATAAGCTTCTTCGCACAATTAAACGCGGCCTTAACGAAGTTCCACACATTTTTAATCTTATTGTTTTATGTCTTTTTAATCTTAATAAATCTTTTTTAAGCATTTTATCCTCGTTTCACTCGGGAGTTACCAATTACCAGTTACCAAAACTAATTTTTCCTGATATCTAGTATCTCTCGTTATTTACTAGTTGCCTGCGCCTTACCCGCCTTTTTCTTTACATACTCACCCGCGAAGCGAACCCCTTTACCCTTATACGGCTCCGGAGGACGAATAGAGCGTATTGAATGAGATACATGGCCAACCTTTTCCTTATCAATACCCCTTATTATAATCTGCGTTTGTTTTGGCGTTTCTATCTCAATGCCTTCAGGAATTAAAAAATCTATCGGATGAGAAAAACCCAAATGTAACTTCAAATTTCTACCCTCAACCTGCGCCTTATATCCTACTCCAATAATTTCAAGTTCTTTTAAATATCCCTCTGTAACCCCTTTAAACATATTAACAATAAGGGCGTGATACAGGCCATGAAGAGATTTATCCAACTTTATATCACTTACGCGCTTGACAAAAATCTGATTCTCTTTTGTTTCCAGATTAATCCGGCTATGCAAGGCCACGCCAAAATTACCCTTAGGCCCTTGCGCGTAAATATAGCCATCCTTAATTTCAACCTTTACTTCTTTTGGTATAATTATGGGTTTCCCCCCTATCCTTGACATTGTTCCCTCTTTTATTTAGCGTTTAGTTTTTCTATACGCTATACGCTATCTCTTACCATACATACGCGATAACTTCTCCGCCAACACCTAACTGACGCGCCTCTTTATCCGTCAGAATCCCTTTAGAAGTTGAAATTATAGCTAATCCCCTTCCACGTAAAACTAAAGGAATATTTTCGCCTTTCACATAAACACGCAAACTCGACTTAGATATCCTTCTCAAATTTTTTATCGCAGACTTCTCGGCAATATACTTTAAATAAACTTTTATTGTTCCTTGTTTATCATCTTCTATTAATTTAAAATTCTCAATATAATTTTCTCTTTTTAATATCTCTAAAATGGATATCAAAATATTCGATGCGGGAATATCCGTAAAATCTTTTTTTACCATTATGGCATTACGTATAATCGTTAACGCGTCAGCTATCAGATCTGTTCTCGACATTTTTTCCCTCTTTTATTAAACGTTTAGCGGATAACGGATAGCGGATAGCTAGCTAGCAACTAGCAACTAGCAGCTAGCAACTAGCGTTTAGTTTTTCTATCCGCTTTCCTATACGCTAAACGCTATACGCTATTTTTATTACCAGCTCGCCTTTTTTACTCCGGGTAGCAAGCCCTGCCCAGCCAATTCTCTAAAGCATAATCGACAAAGCTTAAACCTTCTCAAATAACCACCGGATCTTCCGCAAATAGAACAACGATTATATTTGCGTGCTGAAAACTTAGGAGCTCTTTTCCACCTTGCTATCTGTGAATTCTTTGCCATTATTTTCTACCAATTAGTTCTTGCTGAAAAACCCAGCGAGAACTTGGTTAAACTCTGAATAATTATTTTTCTTTTGAAGCAAAAGGCATGCCAAACTGCTTTAACAACTCCTTAGACTGCTCTTTTAATTTAGCATTTTTAATCACAAACGTAATATCCATTCCCTGTACATGTGTTATTCTATCATAGTCAACCTCAGGGAATATACCTTGCTCCGTCAATCCTAAGGTATAATTAAATGCCTTATCAAAGGAATCGGCTGAAACACCCCTAAAATCACGGATACGCGGCAACGCGACATTTATAAACCTATCCATAAACTCATACATAATTGCTCTTCTTAAAGTAACCTTGCAACCAACAAGAGCGCCGGCCTTAAGTTTAAAGTTTGAGATGGCTTTTTTGCTTCTTCTCGTTATTGGCTTCTGCCCAACTATCAGACTCAATTCTTCCATTGATTTTTCCAAGATCTTGACATCTGTAACCGCTTCGCCAACACCCATATTTACCACAATCTTCTTTATTACAGGCACAGCAAATTTATTTTTCAAGCCAAAAGTTTTCATCATGTGCGGAACTATTTCATTTCTGTATTTTTCTAAAAGTCTTGGGGTCATTTTTGCGTTATGCGTTTTGCGTTATGCGTCTTGCGTTATGCGTCTTTTTTTTAGACGCAGAACCCCTGACACATAACACACGACGTTTTAATTATACAGTTTCTTTACAGCTCTTACAAATCCTTACCTTTGTATTATCTTTTAAAATCATAAATCCTAAACGCACAGGCTTATTGCAGCGCTTGCAAAAAAACATAAGATTTGAAATACTTATCGGCATCTCAACCGATATAATTCCGCCCTGCTGATCCTGACGTGTTTGACGCTTATGTTTTTTAGCTAAATTTATGCCTTCAACAATAATTCGCTTAGCCAAAAGCTTTACTTCAAGCGCCTTTCCTGTTTTTCCCCTGTCCTTGCCTTTGATTACCTGAACTAAATCACCCTTTTTTATCTTTAACATTTTTTGGTTTACCGGTTTACCGGTTTACCGGTTTGCCAGTTCAAACAGTTAACTGGCTCACCGATTAAGCGGCTAACTTTCAAATGACTTCCGGCGCTAATGATATAATTTTCGTAAACTTTTTATCCCTTAACTCACGCGCAACCGGACCAAAAACGCGCGTACCTCTGGGGTTTGACTGCGCGTCTATAAACACAATAGCATTATGGTCAAACCTCAACACTGAACCGTCCTGCCGCCTTATAGGCATTTTTGTCCTGACAATAACTGCTCTAGCAACCTCCCCCTTCTTTACAATCGCGCCGGGGGAAGATTCTTTAATATTTACATTTATAATATCCCCCAATTCAGCGCGAAGCATATTCATACGGCCTAAAACACCAATAAATGCCGCGCGTTTTGCTCCAGTATTATCAGCCACCTTAAATATTGTACGTAATTGTATCATTTAATCCCCTCTTTCCTCATGAAGCGTATTTCGTGTGTTTTACGCTTCACGCACGACGCTTCACGCTTCACGCACAACACTATCTGTTTCAATCTTATCCGTCACTAAATCGATATGCGTAATTTGCGCTTTTTTAACAATCTCAATAACACGAAAATGCTTATCTTTTGACAAAGGCCTTGTTTCTTCTATTTTTACAATATCGCCTGTTTTAGCAGCGCCTTTTTCATCATGGGCCTTAAATTTAGTGCATTTTTTAACAACCTTACCATATTTCGGATGCTTAACAAGGCGTACTATTTTAACAATTACGGTTTTTTGCATCTTATCGCTAATTACCTGGCCAACAAATTCTTTTCTTTTTCCCATTTTTTTTAACACAGCTACACGCAGATTAAATATCCGTGTGTATCCGTGCTCTATTGTATCCGTGTTCTATCTATCTGTGTGTATCCGTGTTCTTCTTTTCGTTCAAAATAGTTTTTATCCACGCAATATTTTTTTTAACCAAAGAAAAACTATGCGGTTTCTCAACCCTTCCCCCATAACGCTGCAGGTTTAACTTAAAAAGCTCTTCTTTATAGGCTTTTTCCTTTAACATCAATTCTTCTTTACTTAAATTGCGTAATTCGTTAATTTTCATTTTTTTATACACAGATTCTTTTATCCGCGCCTATCCGTGCCTTTTATATCCGTGTCTATCCGTGTTTATCTATGTTGACGACTTATAAATTTTACCCTTAATGGAAGTTTATACGCGGCAAGTCCGAAACAACGCTTTGCGTATTCTTCAGGGACACCACCCAATTCAAATAAAATTTTGCCTCTCTTTACAACTGCAACCCAATGATCCAGATCTCCTTTTCTCTTACCCATACGCACTTCCGCGGGCTTCTTAGTGATAGACTTATCTGGAAAAATCCGAATCCAAAGCTTCCCCCCTTTATGCAATTGTCGAGCCAAAATTACACGCACTGCCTCAATCTGCGCGTTCTTAATCCACCCGTTTTCCAAAACTTTTAATCCAAACTCACCAAAAGCCAAATCACATCCAGTGGTAGCCACACCGCGCCTTTGGCCTTTTTGTAACTTACGATATTTAACTCTTTTGGGCATCATTAATGCCATTTCACCCTCACTTCGTTCAAAAAAAACCAGTCATCAACTACTAAAAAACAAAACTAATTTTTTTGGTTACTGGTTGTTGGTTACTGGTTACTGGTTACTGGTTACTGGTTGTTGGCTTCTTTTCAGTTATTTCTTCTACTATTCTTTTAGTAAGTATATCACCCTTATAAATCCAAACTTTTACTCCAATCAAACCATACGTAGTCAGGGCTTCAGCAAAACCATAATCAATATCAGCGCGCAAAGTTTGAAGAGGAACTTTTCCTTGTTTATAGGTTTCAGTACGCGACATCTCCGCGCCATTCAATCGGCCAGCGCAACTAACCCTTATTCCTTTTGCTTTCGCGTTCATTGCCTGCTCCATTGCCCGTTTTACCGCCCTGCGAAAAGCAACCCTTTTTTCTATCTGAAAAGCGATATTTTCTCCCACTAACTGCGCGTCAGCTCCCGGATTCTTTATCTCCTCTATATCAACAGATATTCCACTTTTTGCTATGTTATTCAACTCTTCACGTAAACGTTCTATATCCGCGCCATGCCTGCCTATAATAATACCGGGCCTGGCTGAAAATATACGAACTTTTATTCTCTCAGCCAAACGCTCTATAATGATCTTGGATATTGCCGCCTGCTTGTATTTAGTCTTAATAAATTTCCTCATCTGATAATCTTGATAAATAAACTTCGCGTAATCCTTAGGCTTCACAAACCACCGGCTATGCCAAGTCCTAATAACACCTATTCTAAATGAAAACGGATGTACCTTCTGTCCCATTAGTTCCCTCGCTTCGTTATTTAGCGTTTAGCGTTTAGCGTTTAGCGGATAGAAAAACCAAAAACTATACACTAAACACTAAAACATTAATTTAATTCTTAATATCTAATTCTATCCTGATATGCGCTGTCCTCTTTTTTATTGGCGCGGCTCTGCCAAACGCGGCAGCCTTAAATCTTTTCCATGTTGGCCCAACGTTGCATACTATCTTTGATACATAAAGCTGTTCTAAATTAAAACCCTTATTTTTCGCGTTAGCAATCGCGGATTTCAAAAGCTTTATAAGATATTCTTTTGGCCTCTTATTTATATTACTAAGGATACTCTGCGCGACTAAAGCATCTTTAAGCCGGATTAAATCTATTACCTGCCTTACCTTTGTGGCTGAAACTCTTAAAAATTTTCCTTCTGCCTTCGCTATCATTTTAATGGTTAATAGTTAATGGTTAATAGTTAATGGTTAATAGTTAATGGTTAATGGTTAATGGTTATGTTTTTTCTACCGCTTTCTTCGCTTTTACGCCGCCATGCTTTCTAAAAGTACGCGTAGGCGCGAATTCTCCTAACTTATGCCCCACCATATTTTCAGTAATAAAAACAGGAGCGTGCTTTCTGCCGTCATGAACCGCAAAAGTCAAACCCACAAAATCAGGAATTACAGTGGAACGCCTTGACCAGGTTTTTATAGCCTGACGCGCTCCACTCCTGCGCGCTTTTTCAATTTTTTTTAATAAACATTCCTCTACGTATGGACCTTTTTTTAATGAACGCGGCATTATTCCCTCGCTTCGTTATTTACTTTTATTTTCTTCTCTTAATAATAAATTTATTAGAATATTTCTTTCGATTTCTTGTCCTGTAACCTTTTGTTGGCTGCCCCCAAGGACTAACAGGATGCGGATTACCTTGCCCTGACTTTCCTTCACCACCGCCATGCGGATGGTCTACTGGATTCATTGCCAACCCTCTTACAGTCGGCCTTATACCCATCCAACGAGACCTGCCTGCTTTTCCAATACTTATTGACTCATGCTCAATATTACCCAACTGCCCAATACTCGCGCGACAATCCAAGCTTACCAGTCTTACTTCTCCTGACGGAAGCTTTATATGGGCATGCTCTCCTTCCTTAGCCATAATCTGCGCGCTAGAACCCGCGCTTCGGACAATCTGGCCGCCATGGCCTTTTTTTAATTCGACATTATGAATCAATCTGCCTAATGGTATATAGCGTAAAGACAAGCAATTACCTAGTTTAAGCTCAATGTCTTTCTTGTTTGATGAAATCACTTCATCACCTACGCCCAAACCCATTGGCGCTAAAATATAACGCTTTACTTTATTTTGATATTCAATTAAAGCAATTCTCGCGGAACGATTTGGATCATACTCGATAGCGATAACCTTGCCAATTACATCAAACAAATCCCTTTTAAAGTCTATAATACGCAGCATCCTCTTATGGCCGCCGCCGCGATGCCTCACAGTTACGCGTCCATAGACATTTCTACCGCCAGTTTTTTTAATCGGCCGAATTAATGATTTCTCAGGCTCATCCTTGGTAATTTCTGAAAAATCATGTCCGCTCATCCATCGCCTTGAAGGCGTTGTTGGTTTATATGTTTTAAGTGCCATATTTAATAACGAATTGCCTCACATTAAATGTTACACTGTTTCTATTTTTTGCCCTTCCTTTAACGTTACTACTGCCTTTTTAAAATCCGGAGCTTTTCCTAATTGCTGCCTAACCCTTTTTAGCTTGCCCATAGAAATAAACGTATTTACATCCTTGACCTTTACTTTATACAACTGCTCTACCGCGTGCTTTATCTGTATCTTATTAGCGCAATTATTAGCTAAAAATAAATATTTTCTTTGCGACTCATGTAAAGTTGCCTTTTCAGTACGTATCAAAGCCTTAATTATATCTTGCGCGTCCATCTTAACCTCGCTTTATCCTTCAACAATCTAAAGATTTCTTATTTATCAATCTATTTGTTAATTCGCTTAAACCATCCTTAGTTATAATTATTTTCTGGCTACTTGTTACTTCATAAGCATTTGTATCCTTCGCGAAACTTAAGCTTAAGAATTCAATATTACGCAAAGCCAATCTTAATTTATCGCTTAACTTATCTGATAAAAACAAAACACTGCGAGGTTTCATTTTTTTAGAATCTATCTTCAAGTTAAAAAATATTTTTTCCGCTTCTTTTGTCTTCGCGTTTTCCAACTTTAACTCATCCAGAACAATAAACTTACCCTCTTCAATCCTGGCATTAAGGATAGATTTTAAAGCCAAAGATTTAATTTTCTGGGGCAGATTATAAGAAAAATCCCGTGGATGAGGCCCAAACACCACACCACCATGACGCCACAAAGGCGAACGCGTAGAACCAACCCTTGCCCGGCCAGTCCCTTTTTGCCGCCAAGGTTTACGGCCTCCACCTGAAACCTCTCCCCTTGTTTTAGTAGAAGCCAAGCCCTTTCTCTGATTAGCGCGGTATTCTACAATTGCCTGATATATAGCATCTTTATTAACCGTGCCATCAAAAACAGCGCTATTTAATTCTATAGTTCCTACTTCTTTGCCTTCGGTATTATATATAGGTAAGGTAATCATCTTTTAATTTACCAGTTATCCTGATTGCCAGTTAAATTCTTTAACCCACTCACTGACTAACCCAATAACTTAGCTCTCTTTTTCTTTGCCTCTCTTATAACTAAATAACCATTCTTGCAACCCGGAACAGCGCCTTTTATCAATAATAAGTTGTTCTGATTATCAGAACTCACAACCTGCAGATTCTGTAAGGTTTTCTTTTGCGCGCCCATATGTCCCGGCATATGATGCCCCTTAAAAACCCTGCCAGGGGTAGTACTTGAACCTATAGAACCGACTCTGCGATGAGATGTGGAACCGTGTGTTTCCGGCCCGCCTTGCCAATGCCAACGCTTCATCCCTCCCTGAAACCCTTTGCCGATTGAGATACCCGTAACATCCACATAATCTCCCGGCTTAAACATATCCACCTTAAGTTCCTCTCCTACCTTATATTCTTTACTAGCATCTTTAAAAAATTCCTTAATCACCTTGCAAGGAGCAACATTTATTTTTTTAAAAAACCCTAGCAAAGGTTTCTTTACGCGATTTTCTTTTGCAAGGTCAAAACCTATTTGCACAACCTTTTCCTTTATCGCTAGAACCAAACATGGCCCGGCCTCAATTACAGTGACGCCAACTCGCTCGCCACTTTCGTTAAAAACCTGTGTCATCCCTATTTTTTTGCCTAATAGACCTGTCATTTTTTTAATCACTAATATGCGCGATTTTTTTTCTGAGACTAGAGATTGCTGTCTATTTTTATTTTTTTCAGCAATCTCTTTTTTTATCCGCGCGCATCCATAGTTATTTAATCTCTATATCCACGCCAGCAGGTAAATTTAATTTTTTTAATGAATCTATTGTCTTAGCAGTCGGCTCAAATATTTCAACAAGACGCTTATGAGTAGATAACTCAAACTGCTCACGCGACTTCTTGTCAACCACAGGAGAACGCAAAACCGTATAAATCTCCCTCTTAGTAGGAAGAGGCACCGGCCCGGATACAACAGCGCCTGTGCGCTTTACAGCCTCCACTATGTCCTTTACTGCCTGATCCAAAAGACAATGATCGTATGCTTTTAATTTAATCCGAATCTTCTGCATGTTTTAGTCACAAATACCTGCGGATTTCGTCGTATTTTTTTATCCGCGGTATCCGTATTTTTTTTATCCGTGTTAATCTGTGTTTTAAGCAATTACCTCTGTTACCACACCCGCGCCAACAGTACGCCCACCTTCACGAATCGCGAAACGTGACTCTTTTTCCATAGCAATAGGTATAATCAACTCAACTTCTAAGCTCACATTATCGCCAGGCATAACCATCTCTACGCCCTCGGGCAAAACTACAGCTCCGGTAACATCAGTGGTACGAAAATAGAATTGCGGCCTATAACCCTTAAAGAATGGCGTATGCCTCCCGCCCTCTTCCTTAGTAAGAATATAGATCTGCGCTTTGAATTTGGTATGCGGCGTAATAGACTTAGGAGCAGCAATAACCATACCGCGCTCTATATCAAGCTTATCGACACCTCTTAAAAGCAAACCGACATTATCCCCCGCTTGAGCCTCATCCATAATTTTTCTAAACATTTCAACCCCGGTGACAACTGTTCTCTTTACTTCCGGCCTTAAACCCACCAAGTCAACTTCATCATTTACCTTAACCTTGCCGCGTTCAATTCTTCCGGTACCAACAGTCCCCCTGCCCTCAATACTAAAAACATCCTCTACAGCCATAAGTAATGGTTTATCCGTTTCCCTGATTGGCATTGGAATAAACTCATCGCAAGCCTTCACCAAATCAAGAATAGCCTTGCAATCCGGACTGTTAGGGTCCCCACCTGCCTGTATTGCCTTTAAAGCGCTTCCCTTAATTATAGGCGTCTTATCTCCGGGAAAATTATATTTCGTTAAAAGATCTCTTATCTCCATTTCAACCAACTCAATTAACTCATTATCATTAACCACATCCACCTTATTTAAAAATACAACTATATGCGGAACATTAACCTGCCTTGCCAAAAGAATATGTTCTCTAGTCTGAGGCATAGGGCCATCCGCCGCGGAAACAACCAATATCGCGCCATCCATCTGTGCCGCGCCAGTAATCATATTTTTAATATAATCGGCGTGCCCGGGACAATCAATATGCGCGTAATGACGGCTTTCAGATTCATATTCAACGTGCGCGACTGAAATAGTCAATATCTTAGTTTCGTCTCTTACCGCGCCGCCCTTAGCAATTTCAGCATATGCTTTAAATTGCGCTCTACCTAATTTTGATAATACTAACGTAATAGCTGAAGTAAGACTAGTTTTTCCGTGATCAATGTGGCCAATGGTTCCAATGTTTACATGTGGTTTTGTTCTTAAAAATTTTTCCTTAGCCATTATTACCTCCTTTTTAGTTCTTATTAAAAAAACCCAACAAGAACTTGATTAAGGGCTGAACGATTTTTGCGAAGCCCTTAAAAACTTTTTCTTACGCCTACCGAACTGAAACCCGCCTTTATCTTCTCTGTTATATGTGAAGGCACTTCAGCATAAATCAATGGCTCCATTGTATATGTCGCGCGGCCTTGCGTCAGGGACCTTACTGCCGTGGCATAATTAAACACCTCGGAAAGAGGAACATTTGCCCTGATAATCCGCAGATTAACCTGCTGGCCAAGCGAAACTATCTTCGCGCGCCTCGCGCTCAAATCCCCGATTACCTGCCCCATGTATTCCTCAGGAACAGTAACCTCTATATCCATAATCGGCTCAAGCAATATAGGCTTAGCTTTTTTTAAACCATCGCTAAAAGCAATTGAAGCAGCCATCTGAAAAGCCATTTCTGAAGAGTCTACGTCATGATATGAACCATCTATCAATCTAACCAAAACATCAGTAACAGGGTACCCTGCCAAGCTTCCGCTTTTAGACGCCCCCATAATCCCTTGCTTTACCGACGGAATAAATTCTCTGGGAATCGCGCCGCTTTTTATTTTATCTTCAAAAGTAACGCCTGTTCCGGGAACTTCTTGGGGTTCCATCTCTAAAACAACATGCCCATATTGACCGCGACCACCTGACTGTTGAATATATTTACCAACCACGGAAGTCTTTTGGGTAATCGTCTCCCGATATGCTACTTGAGGCAACCCCACGCTTGCTTCAACATTAAATTCGCGCAAGATTCGGTCAATGATTATCTCAAGATGCAACTGCCCCATTCCGGCGATCAGGGTTTGTCCTGTCTCCTGGTTATACACCACGCGAAAAGATGGATCTTCTTCTTCCAACTTATGCAAAGCAAGCCCTAATTTCTCCTGAGCATCCTTTGTCTTCGGTTCAATTGCCTGCTGAATTACCGGCTCAGGAAAACGCATTGCCTCAATCAAAATCTGTTTTTTTTCATTACAAAGGGTATCCCCGGTTTTTGTATCTTTTAATCCTACGCAAGCAGCGATTTCCCCCGCAGAAACACTGCCAACAATCTCCTGATGATTAGCGTGCATCTTTACCAGCTTAGCCACGCGCTCTCTCTCCCGCCTCGTCGCGTTATATATATATTCTCCGGTAGTCAAGACGCCTGAATAAACCCTTATATAATAAATCTTACCTACGTAAGGATCCGTCGCTATTTTAAAACATAACGCGCAAAGAGGAGCCTCGCAAGAAACAGTGATTTCTTCAAACTCGGAAGTTTGCGGATCAATACCTTTTATTGACCCAGTCTCCACCGGAGAAGGCAGATAATCGCATACCCCATCCAGCAGTAACTGTATACCTTTATTTTTTAATGAAGTCCCGCAAAAAATCGGAATAAATTTATTAGCGACAACCGTTCTTCTTATCGCCTCTTTTATCGCCTTAACGGAAATTTCTTTTCCCTGCAGATAATCCTCCATAACCTTGTCATCAACTTCCGCTAATTTCTCAATTAAAATGTTACGGTATTTCTCAACTTCAGGCAAAATTTCACTGTCTAACTCCTTATACTCAAAATCCAGCCCCAAATCATCCTTAAAAACCACTAACTTTTTCTCTATCAAATCAATACTGCCTTTAAATTCCATTTCCTTACCAGAAGGTATCTGAACCGCGGCGCAATGAGCCCCTAATCTTCCCCTTATTTGTTCAACCACCGCAAAAAAATTAGCGCCGGTCCTGTCCATCTTATTTACAAAAGCAATCCTGGGAACCTTATAACGATCAGCCTGACGCCACACTGTTTCCGACTGAGGCTGAACTCCTCCTACCGCGCAAAACACCACTACCGCGCCATCCAAAACTTTTAGCGACCGTTCTACTTCAACCGTAAAATCCACATGCCCGGGAGTATCAATAATATTAATATGCACGTCTTTCCATATACAAGTTGTGGCAGCAGCGGTAATAGTAATACCTCTCTCCTGCTCCTGGACCATCCAATCCATAGTCGCGGTTCCCTCGTCAACATCGCCAATCTTATAAGTTTTGCCCGTATAATAAAGCATCCGCTCGGTAGTCGTGGTTTTACCGGCATCAATATGCGCTATGATTCCTATATTCCTAATTCTATCTAATGGTATTTTTTGTTCCATTTTATTTTTCTCGTAAGACTGTCTTTGTTAAATTCCCCTTCGTAATCCTATATATAATTCCGCGTGACCCAAGCGATTACCATCTAAAGTGCGCGAATGCTTTGTTAGCCTCTGCCATCTTATGAGTATCGTCTCTTTTCTTTATGGCGGATCCTTCACTTTTATAAGCCGCGAGCAATTCATCGGCAAGTTTATCTCTCATAGACTTGCCTTTTTTTGTTCTGGCAAAATCCCTAATCCAACGCAAAGCTATAGATGAACCGCGTTCCTGCCTTACTTCAACCGGCACCTGATAAGTCGCCCCACCCACACGCCTGGGTTTTACTTCAAGCCTTGGCCTGACATTATCCAAAATTTTATGAAAAACTTTTAGAACATCCGGTTCATTAAGATGCTCCTTCACTATATCAAACGCGCCATACACTACCTTTTCGGCAATGGATTTTTTTCCTTCCAACATTACCATATTAATAAATTTTGCTACAAGCTTACTATTAAGTTTCGGGTCCGCTAAAATTTCTTTTTCTTGAGCTTTTCTTCTTCGCATTCTTGACTTTTGCTCCTCGTAACACCGGTTAATACAAATAAGAATCTTACAGATTAACACAAATTATATTTATAGTCAATCTTTTTTTATATATTATTTCTGCCTCTTCGCTCCATATTTAGAGCGTGATTTTTTACGCGCATTAACTCCCACCGTATCTAATGCGCCTCGGACAATATGATATCTTACTCCGGGTAAATCTTTTACGCGTCCGCCCCTTACCAAAACTATGGAATGCTCCTGTAAATTATGGCCCTCTCCCGGTATATAAGAAGTAACCTCTATGCCTGTGGTAAGCCTGACCCTGGCAATTTTTCTTAACGCGGAGTTCGGCTTCTTAGGAGTCATCGTACGCACCTGCAGACATACACCCCTTCTCTGCGGACAATCTTTTAATGCTGGTGATTTTGTCTTTTTCTTTTTAGATATCCTACCGAACCTAATTAATTGCGCGATTGTTGGCATTTTACCTCTTTTTTCTAATTACTGGTTAACAGTTTCTGGCTGCTTCGCAACTTTAATCATTTCTATATCCCGATGGCTGTGAAATCCGGTTCCAGCAGGTATAAGATGACCTACAATAACATTTTCTTTTAACCCAAACAATTCATCCTCTTTTCCTGAAACCACCGCGTCAGTTAAAATACGCGTCGTTTCCTGAAAACTCGCTGCTGAAATAAAACTCTCCGTGCCTAAGGAAGCCCTGGTTATACCTAATAACAAAGGTGTAGCTTGAGCAGGCTTGAGGCCTTTTTTTGTTACCTGTAAATTCTCTCTCTGAAATTTCCACTTATCCACCTGTTGTGTCGCCAAAAATTCCGTATCTCCGGGGTCTTCTATCCTTACTTTCCTTAACATCTGACGAATGATTAATTCAATATGTTTATCATTTATGCGAACTCCCTGCAGACGATAAACCTCCTGAACTTCATTAACCAAATACTCCTGCAAAACCTTATCACCGCACACACGCAAAATATCCTGCAAAACAACAGGGCCATCAATCAGCTGCTGGCCCGCTTCAACTTTATCTCCCTTATAAATATTGGGATGTTTTTCGTGAGGCAGAACATATTCTTTTTGCATACCTGTAATAGATTTAACAATAATCACGCGCTGGCCTTTTTTAGTTTCACCAAACTCCACGAAACCGTCTATCTCGCTTATTATAGCAGGATCTTTAGGCCGTCTTGCCTCAAACAACTCCGCCACGCGCGGAAGGCCGCCGGTAATATCCCTGGTTTTTACTACCAAGCGCGGTATTTTTGCCAAAAGATCGCCCGCGGATACCTTCTGCCCATCTTTTGCTAAAATATGCGCCCCTACTGATATAGGATATATACCAAGGACTTCCTTATTCTCATCCAAAATCAATATCTGCGGATGATATTCCGTTTTATGCTCTACTACTATGCGTTCAATTAATTTCGTAACAGGGTTTACCTCCTCGCTTACCGTAATATTTTCGCGAAGATCTTCAAATTTTACCTGACCGGAAACCTCAGTAAGAATCGGCAGCGTATAAGGATCCCAATGCACAAACGCAACCCCCTTTGCTACCTCATTGTTTTCCGCGATACTAATAAAAGCCCCCTGCAAAACAACATAACGCTCTAACTCCCTGCCCTGTTTATCATCTATACTCACTGCACCGTTTCTATTCAAAACGACAAACTCATTATTCTTAAGGCTCGCCCTTAAGTTGTGATATTTAACAATACCTTTATTTTTTGATTTTATAAATGACTGCGCGACAATTCTAGAAGCAGTACCTCCGATATGAAAAGTCCTCATGGTAAGCTGCGTACCCGGTTCACCAATGCTTTGCGCGGCAACAACACCTACTGCCTCTCCTAACTCAACCAATCTTCCGGTAGAAAGATTTCTGCCATAACACCTAGCGCAAACACCTCTACCCACTTCACAGGTAAGCACGCTGCGGATACGTATCTTCTCGATGAGCGCTTTCTCAATCATATCCGCTTTTTCTTCGCTAATTTCTGAACCGGCTTCTACAATAATCTCGTCGGTAACAATGTCCACGATATTATCCAAGGCGACCCTGCCTATGATACGATCTTTCAAGCTCACCACAACTTCATCACCCTCAATTATAGCGGCTACTGTGATACCGTTAAGCGTGCCGCAATCATCCATAATAACAATTACTTCTTGAGCAACATCCACCAACCTTCTTGTCAAATATCCCGCGTCCGCGGTTTTAAGCGCAGTATCAGCAAGGCCTTTACGCGCGCCGTGAGTTGATATAAAATACTCCAAAACATTTAATCCTTCCCTAAAATTTGCTGTAATAGGACTCTCGATAATCTCGCCTGAAGGCTTTGCCATAAGCCCGCGCATGCCCGCAAGCTGCCTTATCTGCAACCTTGAACCGCGAGCACCTGAATCAGCCATCATAAATATAGGATTAAACGAATCCATATGCTTAAACAATAAACCTGAAATCTTGTCCGTAGTATGCGTCCAAACATCAATAATTTTAGCTTTGCGCTCGCTATCAGTAATTACGCCCTTGTGATATTGCTCTTCAATCTTTCTAACCTCTTCCTTTGACTCATTAACAACCTCTTCCTTTTCTTTAGGTACTTGAAGATCGTCAATACCTATCGATATCCCGCCTAATGTCGCCGCTTCAAAACCTAAGCGCTTAACGTCATCTAATAATTGAATGGTTCTTAAATGCCCAAACCGCCTATGACAATCAGATACAATTTCATTCATATCGGCCTTGTTCAATTCTTTATTAACAAAACCAAATCCATCAGGAAGAACCTGATTAAACAAAACCCTGCCTACGGTAGTTGTGATGATCTGTTTGCCAGGGGTAAACTTTTTCTCAGTCAAATCAAATAAACTATACACCCTTATTTTTATTCTCTCATGCAAATCAACCACTTTATCATTATACGCCACTACAACTTCATCAAAATCAGAAAAGGTTATATCTTGGTCATGGGATTGAGGCTTTTCCTTAGAAAGATAATAAATACCTAAAATTATATCCTGGGTAGGCGCCAATACCGGCCTTCCATCAGCAGGAGAAAATATATTATTCGTAGAAAGCATTAAAATCTTTGCTTCTAACTGTGATTCCAAAGATAACGGCACATGCACTGCCATCTGATCGCCGTCAAAATCCGCGTTAAAAGAAGTACAGACCAAAGGATGTATTTTTATAGCTTTTCCTTCGATTAAAAGAGGCTGAAATGCCTGAATACCCAAACGATGCAAAGTAGGCGCGCGATTCAACAAAATAGGATGATCCTTAATTACATCCTCTAAAATATCCCAAACTTCGATTTTCCCGCGCTCAACCATTTTACGCGCGCCTTTTATAGTATGAACAAAGCCTCTATCTCTTAATTTTTTTATAATAAATGGCTCAAATAATTCTAAGGCCATTTGTTTAGGAAGCCCGCACTCATGGAGCTTAAGCTCCGGGCCAACCACAATCACTGAACGGCCAGAATAATCCACGCGCTTTCCCAAAAGATTCTGGCGGAACCTGCCTTGCTTTCCTTTAAGCATGTCAGAAAGGGATTTTAATGGCCGATTATTCGCGCCTAACACAGGCTTACCATGCCTACCGTTATCCATAAGCGCGTCCACTGCCTCCTGAAGCATTCTTTTTTCATTACGTATGATTATTTCAGGAGCGTTCAAATCAATAAGTTTTCTTAAACGATTATTCCGGTTAATAACACGGCGATAAAGATCGTTAAGGTCAGACGTAGCAAACCTTCCTCCCTCCAAAGCAACTAAAGGCCTTAAATCAGGCGGAATAACCGGCAAAATATCTAAAATCATCCATTCCGGCTTATTTCCTGACTTCTTAAAATCTTCCACAATCCTTAAAATCTTTATGGTCCTGCGATTATTTAAACCGTCTTTTGACTTATCAATATCGCGGCGTAATTTACGGCACAATACATCTAAATCCATTTCCTTCAACAATTCCTTAATTGCCGCCGCGCCGATCTTTGCCTTAAAGGCGCTTGCGCCATATTTTTCTAATGCCTCTTGATATTTTTCTTCATTCAAAAGGTCTCTTTTTTTTAACGGCGTTGAACCGGGGTCAATCACCACATATTCTTCATAATAAATTATTTTTTCCAAACTCCTTAAACCAACATCCAACAGGGCAGCCATACGGCTTGGCACTGTTTTAAAAAACCAAATATGCGTAACTGGCGCGGCTAAATCAATGTGGCCCATGCGTTCCCGCCTAACTGAAGAACGATCCACAGTTACACCGCAACGGTCACAAGTTATTCCCTTAAACTTATTGCCTTTGTATTTACCGCAATTGCACTCCCAGTCCCGCACCGGGCCAAATATCTTTTCGCAAAATAAACCATCTTTTTCTGGTTTTAGCGAACGATAATTTATAGTTTCTGCTTTTTTTACCTCTCCCTTAGACCAAGACTTTATTACTTGGGGGGAAGCAATTCTTATTGTAATTTTCTCAAACGGTGCGTTTTGTTGTTCCATTATTTAGCCTTCTCTGCCCGGATATCCAAACACAGGCCTTGTAATTCTTTAAGTAATACGTTAAACGACTCGGGTGTTCCATGGCTCAGGCACTGCTCACCCTTAACTATAGATTCATAAATTTGAGTCCTGCCGGAAACATCGTCACTTTTTACGGTTAACATCTCCTGCAAAATATATGCCGCGCCATAAGCTTCTAGTGCCCAAACTTCCATCTCGCCCAATCTCTGGCCGCCAAACTGCGCCTTGCCGCCTAAAGGCTGCTGTGTAACTAAAGAATAGGGGCCAATGCAACGAGCGTGGATTTTTTCATCTACAAGATGAATCAACTTCATTATATATAGGTACCCCACGGTAACTTTTTGATCGTAAGGTTCTCCCGTATAGCCATCGTAAAGAGTAGTTTTACCATCTTCAGGCAATCCTGCCTTTTTAAGCATCTCTTTAATTTCACCTTCACTGGCGCCATCAAAAATTGGAGAACTAACATACAAGCCTAATAATTTTGCCGCCCAGCCAAGATGCACTTCCAAAATCTGGCCCACGTTCATACGAGAGGGAACGCCTAAAGGATTTAAAACTATTTCTACTGGTGTGCCATCAGACATATAAGGCATATCGTGTTCAGGCACAATCTTGGCAACCACACCCTTGTTACCATGCCTGCCTGCTAACTTATCGCCCTCTGAAAGCCTGCGTTTTGTGGCAACATAAACTACCACTCTTTTTAATACTCCGGCTTTTAGCTCATCTCCGCGTTTTACCCTTTCAATCTCCTGCTCTTGCTCATCTAATAATTCCTGAATTTGCTCGTCAAACGAAACAGCTAAAATCTTTGCTTCTTCATTATCATTAAAATCTATCTTTAAGTTTTGTGACTTTTCAAATTTTTTCTTATCCACGCCTAAAAGCTGACTCAAGCGGCTGCGCTTCTCCGCCTCTAAAAACTCTATCTCTTGTTTATAATAAGCTTTTGTCTCCTTAACGCTAGAGGCTTGCTTAATTTTTTCCTCTTTAGATTTCTTTCCGCCAGTCCTGCGGCTGAACACATGCACATCAATAACTATTCCCTCTACGCCCGGCGGCACAACCAAAGATGTGTCACGAACATCTCCTGCCTTCTCGCCAAATATCGCGCGCAGAAGCCTTTCTTCTGGTGATGGCTCCGTATCAGTTTTAGGAGTAATTTTACCCACTAATATATCCCCTGACTTAATTTCAGCTCCGATCCGAACTATACCCGATTCATCCAAGTCCTTTAACGCCTCTTCGCTTACATTAGGCATATCGCGGGTTATTTCTTCATTTCCAAGCCTTGTTTCTGTAGCTTCAATTTCAAATTCTTCTATATGTATAGATGTAAGAGCATCTTCTTTAATCATTTTTTCGCTAACAATAATCGCGTCTTCAAAGTTATACCCCCTCCAAGGCATAAACGCGCACAACACGTTTCTGCCCAAAGCAAGCTCCCCATCCTTAGTGGCCATGCCATCAGCGATAACGTCACCTTTTTCTACGTAATCGCCTAATTTTACCAACGGCCTCTGATTTAAACAAGTATCAGCATTTGTACGCAAGAATTTCTTAAGGTGATATATTTTTTTACCAATAGTTATTGATATGCTATCCACGCTGGTAACCTTACCGGAATCCTCCGCGACCACAACCGTTCCGCTGTCATAGGCGACCTTTGATTCCATGTTCGTTCCCACTATTGGTGGTTCAGTAATCATTAAAGGTGCTGCCTGCCTTTGCATGTTTGAGCCCATAAGCGCGCGATTAGCATCGTCATGCTCTAGAAATGGAATTAAAGACGCGGCAACAGAAACAAGCTGTTTAGGAGAAACATCCATATATTCAACTTGCCCTGCTGACACTTTAGGGAAATCACCTTTATGGCGGCAAGAAATATCATGCTCCAAGAAATTACCTTCATTATCCAAAGGCACGCTTGCCTGCGCGATAACCTTATTTTCCTCATTATCAGCAGACAAATATTCAATTTTTTTAGTAACACGGCCATTCTCTACTTTTCTATAAGGAGTCTCAAGAAGGCCTAAAGGATTTACTCTTGCGTATGTGCTTAAAGAAGCAATTAATCCGATATTCGGGCCTTCGGGCGTTTCAATAGGGCAAATTCTTCCATAATGCGAAGGATGAATGTCTCGAACCCCAAAACCTGCCCGTTCGCGAGATAAGCCCCCGGGTCCCAAAGCGCTCAATCTTCTTTTATGAGTCATTTCAGCCAAAGGATTTACCTGATCCATAAACTGAGATAACTGGCTTCTGCCAAAAAAATCACGAATTTGATTAGAAAGTAATTTTGAATTTATTAAATAGTGCACGCTTAAAGCGTCAAATTCACTCAACACGCTTAATCTTTCTCTTATGGACCTGTCAACGCGGCTCATGCCAATCCTAATCTGATTCTGCACAAGCTCTCCCACTGTCTTAATTCTGCGGTTGCCAAGATGGTCTATGTCATCAATCTTGCCAGCGCCCTCTTTAAGTTTAATAAGATATTCTATTACCTTTATAACTGTCTGGGAATCTAAAATCCTTTTATCCAAAGAAACATCCATGCCCAACTTCCTGTTAAGGATAAATCTACCTGCCCTCTCTAAATCATATCTTGCTGAATCAAAAAATAACTTAAAGAAAAGACTTTCGGCTGTCTCTTTGGTAACCGGCTCTGCCGGGCGCATTTTTCGATAAAAATCAAAATAAGCCTCTTCCTTATTTTTTGTAAAATCTTTTTTCAAGGTATCAGTTATTTCCGTATACTCTTTGCCAAAAGCGGCAATAATATCTTTATCTTCTGAATAACCTAATATTCTTAAAATTTGAGTGGCGGGAAAATTTCTCTTCCTGTCAACATAAGCAAGAATTATTCCTGAAAGATCATACTTAAATTCAAGCCAGGCGCCCCGATAAGGAATAATCCTTCCGTAAAATATTTTCTTTCCCGTAGGATGTAGCTCTTCTTCAAAAGAAACCCCCGGAGAGCGCTGCAACTGACTTACTACCACGCGTTCATCGCCATTGATAATAAATGTGCCCGCGTCAGTCATTAAAGGTAACTCGCCAAAATAAGCATCCTGCTCCTTGGTTTCCTTAGGCGTAGTTAATCTAAACCTGACCCTAAGCCCTGCCGCGTAAGATAAAGCCCTTCTCTTGCACTCAGAAATACCATATTTTGGCTTACCTAAAGTATAACTAATAAAATCTAATTTAATGGAATGGTTCGCGTTTTCAATAGGAAATATTTCCTCAAACACTTCCTGCAAACCTTGCCGGCTTCTTTCGAGAGGCAAGCTGTCAATCTGTAAAAACTCACGATAAGCCAAAAGCTGCACATCTAATAAATTCGGCAAACCATAAGCATCTTTAATTTTTGCAAAACTTTTACGTTTTATCATCGCTCTCTTCACTCACTACACGGATTCACACGGATATCCGTGTGAATCCGTGTTTATTTTTTATCCGTGTATATCCGTGTTTATTTTAACTCAACAGTTGCGCCGGCTGCCTCTAACTTCTTCTTCATTTCTTCAGCCTCTTCTTTGGTCGCGCCTTCTTTTACTGATTTAGGAGCGCTCTCTACCAAATCCTTAGCTTCCTTTAAACCAAGGTTTGTCATTGCCCTAACCTCTTTGATTACCGCGATTTTATTAGCGCCAGTGTTCGTTAAAACCACGCTAAAAACAGTTTTCTCTTCTTGCGCGGGGACAGTAGCAACGCCTGCTCCAGCAGCCGGAGCAGCCATCATCGGCATGTTAGCAGAAACACCAAACTTCTCCTCAAGAGATTTTACTAAATCCGAAAGCTCAAGGACCGTCATACTCTCGATGGATGTCATCAATTCTTGTAAGTTTGTAGACATTTTATTACCTCCCATTATTAGCGTAGAGCGTATAGCAGATAGCGGATAGAAAAACTAAAAACTATCCGCTATACGCTATCTTTTCTATACGCTATCTTTTTTCCGTCTTATCTGATCCAAACAATAAACAAACTTTGTTAATGTCGCGTTTAAAACCACGGCTAATCGCTGCAAAGGCGAATTTAAAGCCACCACCACTTGTGTTCTTAAAACTTCTAAAGAAGGAAGTTTACTTAATGTCTCGATATCTTTCCCTTCTAATATCTTATTCTTTAAAAAGCCGCCTTCTATTTTTAACTGTTCATGAGCTTTTGAAAAATCACATAAAACCTTAGAAACACTAACCGGCTCATCCTTTACAAAAACTAGTCCGGATGGGCCTTCAATTGCCTTAAGAAGTGAATCCATCTCAACGCTCTTTAAAGCGCGCCTGGCAATGCTATTCTTTACCACAAAAAATCTAGCTTTTACATTCTTTAGATTCAGGCGCAAACTGTTTAAATCCGGGCCGGATACTCCAGAATACTTTAAAATAAACATAGCAACGGAATTCTTAAGCCCGTCCTTAATCTGGTTCTCTGATGTTTCTCTGAATATTAAACCAATTTTTTTCATGTTTTAAACGGTTATATTTAATCCCGGATTCATCGAGGATGAAACAGAAAGGCTGCAAATAAATTTTCCCTTTACTGAAGCGGGCTTCGCTTCGTTTATAGCCTCAATTATCCGAGTCGCGTTATCATATAATTGATCTTCATTAAAAGACATTTTTCCAACTGACAAATGAACTCCCCCCTGTTTATCCGCGCGAAATTCTACCTTTCCTCGTCTGACATCTTCAATTGCCTTTGCTATATCATTAGTTACGGTTCCGGTTTTAGGGCTAGGCATAAGGCCGCGCGGTCCCAGCACCTTGCCTAACTTACTTAAATCCCTCATCATCTCGGGCGTGGCAACAGCGCAATCAAAATCCAAAAAACCCTCAGACACTTTATCTATTAACTCCAACCCTCCTACGTGATCCGCGCCAGCATCCCTCGCGATTCTCTCATGTTCACCTTTACAAAAAACCGCGACTCTTATCTTTTTTCCTGTTCCATGCGGCAGGATCACTGTAGCGCGCACCATCTGATCGGATTTTTTAGTATCAACGTTCAAATGAAAATTCAAATCCATAGAAGCATCAAATTTAGGCTGTTTGAATTTCTTCAACACGGTAATCGCTTCCTTAAGTTGATAGAACTTATTCTCATCAACTTGTTTTCCTGATTCCTTATATCTCTTGCTGTGTGCTTTCATATTAAATACCGTAATTAATGATTAGTGGTTAATTTTCTATTACAATTCCCATACTTCTAGCGGTACCCTCGATAACTTTAACAGCGCTCGCTAAATCAGAAGTGTTAAGATCTTGCATTTTTTGTTTAATGATTTCCTCAACCTGCTTACGGGTAACTTTACCAATTACCTCTTTACCAGCTATCCCTGATGCCTTAGCCAGATTCGCCGCGCGTTTTAGAAGAACCGATGAAGGCGGGCTCTTAATAATAAAGGTAAACGACCTATCTTCGTAAACTGAAATTATTACCGGTAAAATCAACCCCTCTTTGCTCTTGGTCTGTTCATTAAACTGCTTACAGAACTGCATAATATTAACGCCATGCTGACCCAAAGCAGGACCCACCGGCGGAGCAGGATTTGCCTGACCCCCAGAAACATGCAATTTAATCTGTGCTTTTATTTTTTTAGCCATTTTAAGTTATGAGTTATGAGTTATGAGTTATGAGTTATGAGTTATGAGTTTTAAGCTATAAGCTATACGATTATTTAGTTAACACTTTCCGTTATCAATTCTGTAGGGGCTTGATTTATCAAGCCCGCGGTTGTATCTTTGCGGGTCGGATGAATCCGACCCCTACAAAAGGTTTTCAATATTAACTACTTACTACACTTTCTCAACCTGCCAATATTCAAGCTCTACAGGAGTTGCCCTGCCAAAAATTAAAACATTAACCTTTACCTTCCCTTTCTCAGGATAAATATCCTCTATGGTTCCATTAAAATTGAAGAAAGGCCCTTCGGTTATTCTAACTTGCTCATTTTTTTCAAAAACAATTTTGGGGCTCGGCTTTACCTGCGCGTCTTTTGTTCTTTTCAAGATATTTTCAACTTCTTCTTTTGGTAAAGGCATTGGCTTTCTCCCTGAGCCAATAAAACCAGTTACACCCGGAATTGTTTTTACGAAAAAATGGGTCTTATCACTTAACTCCATTTCTACCAAAACATAACCTGGAAAAAATTTTCTCTGGGATATCTTTTTTCTGCCTGAGCGAATTTCCGAAACCTGTTCAGTAGGTATAATTATGGAAGAAATCTCTTCCTGCAAAGATTCTTGCACGATTTTATTTTCTAAAGATACCTTTACTTTTTCTTCAGAACCTGTTTGTGTATGTACAACGTACCAATTTTTCATTCCGTTTTTAATCACGAATTGCTTTATTCGTGGTAATTTGTATTACTTAAAAACTAAACTCACTATCTTTGAAAGTAAAACATCCACTATTCCTATAAATACAGTTGCAATTACAGTAGTTGTAATAACTACAACGGTTGAACTCATTAATTCCCGCGGTGTCGACCAAGACACCTTGCCCAACTCTACTTTTACTTCTTTTAAAAAATTTACAGGTTTTTTAATTATATCCATACTACTTATCTGCAGGGGTGGAGGGAATCGAACCCCCAGTCCTGGTTTTGGAGACCAGTGGTTTACCGTTAACCGACACCCCTAAACCTTAAAAATTAAAAATTAAAAGTAAAATAAAAAACTTATAACTTTATTTAATTTCCTTGTGCGGGGTGTGTTTCTGGCAAAACCTACAAAACTTACTAAGCTCCAATCTCTCCTGATGCAGTTTTTTATTTTTCTTTGTAGCATAATTTCTATTCTTACAAACAGTACATTCTAAACTGATAATTTCACGCATTATTAGAGTGGTTTACTTAAGCTGGAGACGGGAATTGAACCCATGACCCCGTCCTTACCAAGGACGTGCTCTGCCGACTGAGCTACTCCAGCAGGCAAATCTATATAATATTAACTTCTATCACTTTTCGCAACCTATTAACCAAACATTAAGCAAAATCTCAACTTATAAAAATAAATAATGCAATGAGAGTTTGCGTAAAGAAAAAAGTATATACTATAAATTAAAAGTTGTCAATACTTTTTTTTATTTTTTTTATTTTTATCATTTCCTCTCTATCCGCGGCGAAAATAAAGAAAATTTTTCTTCTTGATAATTGAAACGCCTTTCGGTAAATTAACTACGGAATTAATAGGCCTGTTTAAAACCAAGCTCTCTAATTCTTTTATATGCTGAAAAGTTATTCCACGGGTATCTCCTTTTATAATCGCAATTGCCTGACGAAAAATTAATCGCTGCATAGCAGGGTGAGCTCTGTGTAATTTACGTATTTCGATCCTTGTCTTTATTCCTTTTGATAAACGCCGCGCCACAGAAAATAAATAATCATAATCTGTCCCCGCGCTTTGGCCCATATTCGCCAATACCTCCTTGATATTGTTATTATATTCTTTTTCTAATAAAGGCAATAATTTATTTCTAATTTTATTTCTAAAATAAATATTTTGAAAATTCGTAATATCCCTGCAAGGCTTAATCCCTCTTCTCTTTAAGTATGATTCTATTTCTTTTCTTTTTACTTCTATTAATGGCCTGATAATATAAAAATCGGAAATATTTCTTTTAGGTAATATTCCGGATAAACCGCATAAGCCGGCGCCTCTTAAAATGCGCATAAGCACGGTTTCAGCTTGATCGTCAAAATTATGGCCTAAGGCAATTTTTCTAGCGCCAACGGTTTTGGCGGTTTCCATCAAAAAACCAAACCGCGCATTCCTGGCAAGCTCTTCTAACGATCCTTTTTTGGATAATTCTTTTATGTTGATCCTTGAGGTTATTATGGGGATTTTAAGTTTCTGGCTAAGTTTTTCCACAAACTCCCTGTCTTTTCCAGAGTCACTTCTTAGCATATGGTCTAAATGCGCGATATGCAAATTTAATTCAAGCTCTTTTCTTAGACTATTCAATAAATATAACAACACCACAGAATCCGGGCCGCCGGATACGCCAATCACAATCGTATCATTTTTTTCAATAAGATTATACTGTCGAATTGTATTTTTAACTTTTTCTATAATCATTTTAACGCATTATACTATATTTTAAAGAAAAGAAAACGCTTTCTTTTTTCGCTGTTTTAGCCTTGTTTTCGGGTAATTCATAGGGTATACT